>DATBIJ010000217.1:0-8560 GCA_036557025.1 Thermoanaerobaculia bacterium
CACGTCGGGATGCGGGGGAGGCCTTTTCTGCGTGAACAGTCCGATCACGCGAGGGGAGATGGCCGTGTTCCTGGCGGCCGCCCTCGGACTGGGCTCGTCAAACTTCTGAGGACGGGCCCGACCGGTGACGCGTGCTGCGGATTCGGCCCGGCGCCTATCCCCCGACGACTATCTCGCCCTCCCGCTCCGGGCCCATGAGCTGCTTCGCGATGTGCCGATCTACGATGTGACGGTCGTCGATCTTCTGGGAGGCGGCGTCGGGCGCCGCATTGCCGACATCCGCCGGCTGGAGGCGCAGTCGCCGCCGAGCGTGATTGTCCGCGCGCTCTTCGGGCTGCGGCTCGCTCTGGGTCGGCTGTTCGGCTGGGATCGGAGCGCGCTGCGGCCGGAGGAGTCGTTGCGGTCGCGGCTGTCGGAGAAGGACCGCCGCGATTCCGAGGTCGCGCCGGGCAGTCACTTCGGCGCGTTTCTCGTCGTGTACCAGTTCGCCGAGGAGGCGTTGGCCGAGACGCGGAACTCGACAGTTCACGGCTGGGTGTGCACGGCGCTGGCGCCGCGGGGGAGCGGATATCGCCTCTACATGGCCGTCTACGTGCGCCCGGTTTCCTGGCTCACGCGCCCGTACTTGTTGCTGATCGAGCCGTTTCGGCGGTTCCTCGTCTATCCGGCCATGCTTCGGCGGATCCGCCGCGCCTGGATCGCGGCCTACGGCGCGGCGGCCTAGCAAGAGGCCTCATGGAAATCTCGTCCGTGGTCGTCCGCTCCGGAGAGCGCCACTGGGTCGCGGTCTTTCCCGGGATCTTCGCGGCCGGCGACGTCCGCGCAAATTCGAGCAAGCGCGTCGCGGCGGCGGTCGGCGAGGCCTCCGGGACCGTCGGCATGGTGCACCGCTACCTCGAGACGGTCTGAACCGGCGCCGTCCCGCGGGAGCGGCGCTCGGTCATCTCAATCCTCCAGGCCATCACTCTTCGGCCACCCTCGGGCAGGCGCCGAACCAGACTCTGGTCATGAGATCGAGAACCGGGTTCCGGCGCCGGGTGGCCTTCGTCCGCGTCGTTTGGCTTCTTGTCGCCGCGGCCGGCGCCCCTCTCGCGGGTGCGGAGACACCCTCCGCACCCTGCGACCGATCCCCTCTGGCGGTGACCAACGCCACGCTCTGGAACGAGGGAAGTCCGCAGAAGGGGCGCGAGGTCCTGATCGAGAACGGTCTGATCGCGGCGATCGGCCCGGCCGGAGGGGTGACGCGTCCGGCGGGAAGCCGCGTGCTCGACGCGCGGGGAGCGTGGATGCTGCCCGGCCTGATCGACTCCCATGTGCACTTCGGCCGTGCCGGCATCGTGCCGCCGGAGCTGCTCCCGCAGCCCAACCCAGGGGCGTGGGGAACGACGACCGGCCGGCAGACGCTGGCCTCCGGCGTGACGACGGTTCGCGTTCACCTCTCGGATTTCGAGAAAGGCCCGGCCTGGGCCCGCGCGGCGGAGGACGACTGCAACCCCTCGCCGCGGATCGAGCTCGGCGGCAACGGGCTGATGGGCGGCGGCGCTCTGGACGCCGCGATGCTGCCCGGCGTCAAGGGCGCCGAGGACGCCCGCAGGAAGGTCGCGGCCAACGCGCGTGCGGGCGCCCGGTGGCTGCCGCTGCACGAGGCTCAGCGCTTCACGCCGGAGGAGCTCGCCGCGATCGCCGAGGAGGCCCGGCGCCTTCGCCTGCGCGTGATGGCGGGAGGCGAATCCGTGGAGGAGGCCCTCGCGGGCCTCGACGCGGGCGCTCGCTCTCTCGAATACATCGACAAGTCGTCCGCCCGAAGCTACCCGGACGCGCTGATCGAGGCCCTACGACGAAATGGAACCTCTCCGGTCGTGCCGATCGGCTTCTACAGCCGCTACGTGACCTATCGGAAGGATCCCGGACGGACGCAGGATCCCGTCCACTTCCGCTTCGAGACTCCGGCCGTCGCGACGGCGCTCGCGGCGTATGCGAAGGAACGCTTCGAGAAGCCTCCCGCCGACGAGCAGTCGATGGTGAACAACTTCGCCGCCTACCGCGAGAAGTTCCGGCAGCTCCGAACCGCCGGCTTGCCGCTCGTCGTCGGGTCCGACTCGGGCTCGCAAGGGCAGTTCCATGCGGACGCGATCTGGTGGGAGCTGCGCTCCTGGCGAGACAACGGCGCCTCCGTCGCGGATCTCCTGACCGCGGCGACCCGCCGCCCGGCGTCGATGCTCGGGCTCTCCGACCGTGGCGCGATCCGCGTCGGCGCGCGCGGGGACTTCGTCCTTTACGACCGCGACCTCTGGAAGGGCGAGCTCGATCTCACCGGCGTCCGCGCGGTGGGGAAGGGCGGAGTTGTCTTCGTGCGCGAGGGGCGCTGGGTCGGACCCGTCTGAAAGCGACGAGACGCCTCAGTTCGGCGGCTTCTCGTCGGGATAGGTCGCCGACGAGATCACGAGGCGCTCCTCGTCGAAGAGCTCGCGCTCGCCTTCGAGGCGCGCCAGGTGCGCGACACCGAGACGCATCATCGTGTCGACCGCTTGCTTCGCCTCCAGGTTCCAGGAGGAGGCGCGATCGGCGGTCATCTCGATGCGAAGCCGGACGATGCGGGCCGTGCGCTCGCCGTCTTCCGACGGCATCTGCAGCGCCGGGACTTCCAGGGCGTATCCCTCGGGCGCGGGCTCGAGCGACTTCAGCGGCGGACCGAGCCGAAAGCGTGTGTTCCGCATGGGACACTCGAAGGGAGCAACCCGCGGGCCAGCAGCGGCGAGTGCGCAAACGCTGAGGTTTACGCCTTCGGCTTCGCCGGCCGCTGACAACGGCCGACACCGCGACTGCCATCGGTTGGCACCGCCACGGCGCCGCGCGGATATCCTTTCGACCTTCCGGGAGGACGCATGGCCACGCTGCTCGAACGGGTCCAGCGGATGATCCGAAAAGAGGAGCCCAACGCCCCCGTCGCGGATCTGATCGGCTTTCGGGTCGTCGAGGCCGAGCCGGGCCGGGCGATCTTCGAGATGGAAGCCGGACCGCAGCACGCGAACCCGATGGGCACGCTCCATGGCGGAATCCTCTGCGACATGGCCGACGCCGCGATGGGCGTCGCCTACGCGTCGATGCTGGGAGAAGGAGAAACCTTCACGACGCTGGAGCTGAAGATCAACTTCTTCAAGCCGGTCTGGAAGGCGCGGCTGCGCGCCACGGCCCGGATCGTCAAGCGCGGCCGGACGGTGGGGATGGTGGAGTGCGACGTCGTCGACGACTCGGGCAGTCTGGTCGCGCGGGCGAGCAGCACCTGCCTGACGCTGTCCGGGGAGAAGGCCGCGGGACGGTAGCTGTCGTGGCGAGGACGAGCGAGAGCGTCCCCAGCGCCACGAGCGAGATGCCGAGCAGGCGCGCGGTGCCGGGCGATTGACCGGCGTGCCGGGGGCACCTCTCGAAGACCGCGAAGGCGCCCGGCGCGGCCCAAAGAATTTCGGAGAAGCTGCGGGACACGCAGGCCACCCTTGGACACAACGGATGGCGCTCGAACGGCCGGCCGGCCCCAATCTCTGGGGGTCGGCGCAATATGCCCGTCTCGTTCGTATCTCTCTGTCCCTAAAAGACTTCCGGCTCCGTTCGGCCGGCCCTCTGCTAGACTCGGCCCATGAGCGCTCGACCGATTGCCAATGCCCGAATTTCCTTCGGCCTCGTGTCGATCCCGGTGCAGATCTATTCGGCGTCGAATCCCTCGGGATCGATCTCCTTCAACCTCCTCCACAAGACGTGCGGCTCGCGCCTGAAGCAGCAGTACGTCTGCCCCAAGGAGGAAGTCGTCGTCCCCCGCGACGAGATGGTCAAGGGGTACGAGTTCGAGAAGGACCAGTACGTCCTCTTCACGCCGGAGGAGCTGAAGAACTTCGAGGAGAAATCCACGCAATCGATCGAGGTCACCGAGTTCATCCCGGCGGCCAAGGTCGATCCGATCTACTTCGACAAGCCGTACTACCTCGGGCCCGACGAAGGGGGCTCGAAGCCCTACCGGCTGCTCTCCGAGGTCATGAAGGAGACCGGACGCGTGGCGCTGGCGAAGTACGCCGCGCGCGGCAAGCAGTACCTCGTGATGCTGCGCCCGGCCGGCGACAACATCGTGATGCAGCAGCTGCTCTACGCCGACGAGGTCCGCTCGATCTCCGAGGTGCCCGTCGACAAGGCGCAGGTCGCCGAGAGCGAGATGAAGCTGGCGCGGATGCTCGTCAAGGAGGCCGCCGTCGACACCTTCAAGCCGGCGCAGTACGAGGACGAGGTCAAGAAGCGCATCCAGGAAGCGCTCGACCGAAAGGTCAAGGGCAAGGAGTTCTCGGTCGCCCCGGTCGCGGAACAAGGCGGCGAGATCGTCGACTTGATGGAAGCGCTCAAGGCGAGCCTCGGCCGCGTGAAGAAGGCGGGGCCCAAGTCGGTCGGCCCAGCGGCCGCCAAGAAGCCGGCGCGAGCCGCCGGGGGGCGGCGCAACGGCCGCGCGGAGGCGGCGCGTCGGTAGACGGTGGACCGGTAGACTCGCCGCATGCGGCGTGAGCGCTCCCGCCGGCGATGATCGGGCGGACCGTCTCTCACTATCGGATCCTGGAGGAGCTCGGCAGCGGCGGGATGGGCGTCGTCTACCGCGCCGAGGATCTCAAGCTCGGCCGCCAGGTGGCGCTGAAGTTCCTTCCGGCCGAGATCGCGAACGACCGGCACGCCATCGAGCGCTTGAGGCGTGAAGCCCGCGCCGCCTCGGCGCTCGATCACCCCAACATCTGCACGATTCACGACGTCGACGAGCACGAGGGGCGCCCCTTCCTCGCGATGGAGCTGCTGGAGGGGGAGACGCTCAAGCATCGTCTCGTGGCCGGGCCGCTGCCCTTCGAGCAGGTCGTGGAGATCGCGATCCCGATCGCCGACGCGCTCGAAGCCGCGCACGCCCGCGGGATCGTGCACCGCGACATCAAGCCGGCAAACGTCTTCGTGACCCGGCGCGGCCACGTCAAGCTGATGGACTTCGGCCTGGCGAAGTTCGACACGGTCGCGACGGGCGCGGGCGCCTCCAAGGCGGCCACCGAGCTTCCCGAGGAGCGGCTCACCGGGTCCGGCACGACGCTGGGAACCGTGGGCTACATGTCGCCGGAGCAGGCCCGCGGCGCGGCGCTCGATTCGCGTAGTGACCTGTTCTCCTTCGGGGCCACGCTCTACGAGATGGCGACGGGGCGGGTCCCGTTCCCCGGCGGCACTTCCGCAGTCGTGTTCGAAGCAATCCTCAACCGAGAGCCGGCACCGGCCGGACGGGTCAACCCCGAGCTTCCTTCCGGCATCGAGCCGATCCTCTCCAAGGCGCTCGAGAAGGATCGCGACCTCCGCTACCAGAGTGCTGCGGAGATCCGGACGGACCTGAAGCGGCTCCGGCGACAGTCCGACGAGGAGCTGTCGGGCCGGACCGCGACGCGTTTTCCGGCGCCGCCGCCGCCGCGCCGGCCGAAGGCCGCGGTGGTTGGAGCTCTCATCCTCGCGCTCGCGGTCACGGGAGGGTACTTCCTCATGCGAGGCCGCGGCGTCCAGGAGAGTCGCACCCGGCCGCTCTCGCTCGCCGTCCTGCCGCTGCGCAACCTGGCCGGCGACGCCGCGCTCGACTACCTGAGCGTCGCACTGCCGGACGAGATGGTCACGACGCTCTCGTATTCGCCGGCGCTCTCGGTTCGTCCATTCTCGTCGACGAGCAACTACGCCGGCAAGGCGTTCGATCCGCGCGCTGTCGGGACCGAGTTGAAAGTGGACCGCGTGCTTGCGGGGCATTTCCTGACGGAGGGCTCGGACCTGCGCGTGACGCTCGAGGCGATCGACGTCGAGAAGAACGCCGTCGTCTGGAGGGAGACCGTCAATGCGCCGCGGGCGGACGCGCTCGCGGTCCGGCGCCAGCTCTCCGGCCGGCTCGAGCAGGGATTCCTCCCGACGGCGGGATCGGGCCCTCGAGGCGCAACGGGCGCGACGAAGCCGACCAACGCCGAGGCCTACGAGCTCTACCTGCGGGCCAGCGCCATGGCCACCGACGAGGGGCCGAACGACCAGGCCCTGACCATGCTTCGTCAGGCAGTCGCCCTGGATCCCGGCTACGCCCCTGCCTGGGCCGCGCTCGCCCAGCGCCAATACTACGAGGCGATCTACTTCGGAGGTGGCCCGACGGTTCGCGACCTCGCGCTCGAGGCCGTGCAGCAAGCTCTCCGGCTGGACCCGAACCTCCTCCAGGCGAGCATGCTTCAGGTGACCAACCTGGCGGAGACGAGCCAGCTCGAAACGGCCCTCCGCGACGCCGACGCGCTCGTCTCCCGGCGGCCCGACAGCGCGGCGGCGCATCAGGCGCGCGGATACGTGCTCCGATACGCCGGCCTGATCGAAGAGTCTGCGCGGGACTGCGACCAGGCGATCCTCATCGATCCGACGAATCGCCAGTGGCGCTCCTGCTCCATGACGTTCATCGCGCTCGGGCAATACGACCGTGCCCTGGACTTCACGCGCCTCGATGCCGGCTCGAACTGGAGCGCTAACGTCGAGTTCGACATCTACGTGCGGCGGGGCGACATCGAAACGGCCGCCGAGAGGCTGCGGCAAGGCAACGCCCGGCGCGCCTGGGCCATTCCTTGCCTCGAGCGAAATCCTGGCGGGGTGGACGACGAGATATTGGCTCAGGCCGAGACGCGCGTCGCGCAGGGTTGGGACCCCGAGCCGAAAGCGTGGCAGGCCGCAACCCAAGCCCTCTGTGGGCGCAAGGAGAGTGCGCTGCGCCTCGTGCGGCAAGCCGTCGAGGGCAACTACCTGCCGTGGAAGTTCTTCGATCGAGACCCCTTGCTCGCCACGGTTCGCTCCGATCCCGAGTATGCGCGGATTCGTTCCCTCGCCATCGAGAAGCAGAAGGCCTTGCTCGCCAGGCGCGCAACCTGGCGCGGGGAGGCGGGCGGAACGCCATGAGCGAGCACGCGCGCGCGATTCCCGGCTACGGCACGCGCGACGTCGCGCGGATGATCGGCCTCTCGGAGGCGCAGGTGCGCTCCTGGGTGCATGCGGGCTTCGTCTCGCCCTCCCGCGGACCGCGCGGCGCGTTTCTCTTTTCCTTCGCGGACCTCGTGCTGCTTCGCGCGGCGCGCGGCCTCGCGCGCTCGCGCATCGGTCCGATCCGCATCCGCCGCACGCTCGACCGCCTGCGCGAGCAGCTGCCACCCGGACGGTCACTCGCCGGCCTGCGCTTCGCGGCGATGGCCGGGCGCGTCGTCGTCGGCGACGAGGCGGCGAGCTGGCAGCCGGAGTCCGGCCAGGTGCTCTTCGACTTCGGCGCGGAGGAGCTGGGAAAGAAGGCGCGCCCCCTCGTGCGCCGGGCCTTCCGCGAGGCGCGCGCGGCGGGGGAAGACCTCGAGGCCCGCGACTGGTTCGCCTGGGGATGCGAGCTCGAGGCGTCCTCGCCCGCGGAAGCCGCCGATGCCTACCGCAAGGCCATCGACGCCGATCCGTCGCACGCGGACGCCATGATCAACCTCGGGCGCCTTCGCCAGCAGGACGGCCATCCCGAGGAGGCGGAGCGCCTCTACCGCACCGCGCTGGCGCGGCGACCCGACGACGCGACGGCCGCCTTCAACCTCGGCGTCGCCCTGGATGAGCTCGGCCGTCCGGCGGACGCCGCCGCGGCCTACGAGCGCGCGCTGCGCGCCGATCCCGAGTCCGCGGACGCCCATTGGAATCTCGCGCGCCTCTACGAGGAGGCCGGACGCGCCCGCGACGCCTTGCGCCACCTGCGCGCGTACCGCGAGCTGACCCGAAGCGATCCGTCGTGAACGTCGCGATCGGCACCAGCGGGTTCTCCTACGCGGAGTGGAAGGGGAGCTTTTACCCCGAGGACATGAAGCCCGACGGGATGCTCGCCTACTACGCCGCGCGGATGAACGCGGTCGAAATCAACAACACCTTCTACCGGATGCCCAAGCCGGAGCTGCTCGAGAGCTGGGCCTCGCAGGTGCCGCCGGAGTTCCGATTCGTGTTGAAGGCCTCGCAGCGCATCACCCATCACAAGCGCCTGAAGGACGCGGGGGAGGAGACCGCGTACTTCCTGAAGACCGCGTCGGTGCTGGGAGACCGCCTCGGTCCGATCCTGTTCCAGCTGCCGCCGCACCTGAAGAAGGACGCCCCACGGCTCGCGGCGTTCCTGGACTTGCTCCCGCCCGAGACCCGCGGGGCCTTCGAGTTCCGGCACGAGTCCTGGTTCGACGAGGAGACCTTCGGCCTCTTGCGCGCAAAGGGGATGGCGCTGTGCATCGCCGAGGACGAGGAGCTGGCGACGCCGCCGGAGGCGACCGCCGGCTGGGGGTACCTGCGCCTGCGCCGTCAGGACTATGCCGACGAGGATCTCGCGGCCTGGGCACAGCGGCTGGCAGGGATGCACTGGTCGGACGCGTTCGTCTTCTTCAAGCACGAAGACGCCGGGACCGGTCCCCGCCTGGCCGCGAGATTCCGCGAGCTGCTGCGGGCCTGAAAAAAGGCCTCTCCCGGGCCCGGTGCTAAAATAATGCGCACGAAC
>DATBIJ010000218.1:0-1964 GCA_036557025.1 Thermoanaerobaculia bacterium
GGTGGGTCCTCTACGAGGTCTCCGACGGCGTCCTGAGAATGGCCCTCTACGACGGGCTCGGGAAGCGCCCGACCGGCTTTACGGCGCCGGAGGGGACGGAGCCCGAGCTCGTCGTCTTGCGGCTCGAGCGCAAGTCGTCACGGGCTGGAAGGAGTTCGCCATGATCAGCGGAGCGCACGCCATCATCTACAGCGAAGATGCGGAGCTCGACCGGGCCTTTCTGCGAGACGTGCTGGGGCTGCCGCACGTCGATGTCGGCGAGGGATGGCTGATCTTCGGCCTGCCCCCGTCGGAGGTGGCCGTGCACCCCTCTGAGGAGAACGACACTCACGAGCTGTACTTCATCGCCGACGACATCCAGGCGTTTGCCGCCGCGATGGGGAAACGCGGCATCGATTGCGGCCCACTTCAGGACATGGGCTGGGGAATCCTGACGCAGGTTCGGCTCCCGGGCGGCGGCAAGATCGGCGTGTATCAGCCGCGCCACGCCCGGCCGCCGTCGGCGCGGGTGACGAAATCGGTCGCGGTGCAGAGCCTCCGACGGACCGTACAGGCCGCTACGAAGCCAACGCCGAAGAAACCCCCGGCGCGATCGGCAAAGCCGAAGCCCGCGAAGAAGAAGGCGCGGCGCCGCTAGCCTTTCTTCGGCTTCATCGCCGCGAGCATCGCCCGCAGCGTCTCGCGCGGGACCTTGCGGTAGTCGGAGAACTCCGCGCCCGAGGCCAGCCACTCGGCTCCGTCCATCGTCACGACGTCGCCGGTCTGGTACGGGCAGAGATCCGACATCAGGAAGGTCGCGAGGTTCGCGATCTCCTGGGGGGTGCCGAAGCGTCCGGAGGGAATCCGTGCCTTGGCGGTCTTCTCCGCCTCGCCGACCATGAGGCGCGAGAAGGCGCCCTCGGTGGGGATGGGCCCGGGGGCGATGGCGTTGAGTCGGATGCCCGCGTGCCCCCACTCCACGGCCAACGAGCGCGTCATCGCGATCACGCCGGCCTTGGCGCAAGCGGAGGGAAGAGCGAACGGCGTGCCGGTCCAGGCGTACGTCGTCGCGATCGAGACGATCGCGCCCGGCTCCTTTCGGGCGAGCAGATGCCGGCCCACCTCCAGCGTCGCGTTCACGGAGCCGTGAAGCACCGTCCGGACGACCGCGTCGAATCCGTTGGGCGTGAGGTCCTCGGAGGTCGCCAGGAAGTTTCCCGCGGCGTTGTTCACGAGGCCGTTGACGGTCCCGAAACGCGCCACGGCGCGCGCGACCATCTCCTGGACCTGCGCGGGCTCTCGGACGTCTCCCGGCGCGATCTCGACCTCGCCCCCGTCCTTCGCGGCCGCGCGGATCTGCGGCGCCGCCGCCTCGAGTCTCTCGCGCCGACGCCCCGAGATCGTGACCTTCGCGCCATAGGACGCAAACGCCGACGCCATCGCCAGGCCCAGACCCGAGCCTCCGCCCGTGACCAGGATGGAGCGGCCGGCGAGCAGGCCCGGAGCGAACATGCCCGTACGGCTCAGTTCGGCTTGGACGGCGCGACCGCGATCTCGGGCGCGCCGCTCTTGCGAACGAGGAAGCTCGCGGAGACCGGCTCGGCCTCTCCCAAGCGGATCCGGACGGTGTAGGGACCCTCGATCGTCAGCAGGGCGGGTCCCATGACGACCGGCAGCCAGATCGTGCGGCCCGGCTCGCCGTCGTAGTTCAGCTCGCCGCCCGCCTCCAGCAGCATGTTGCCCTGCGGGTCCTGGATCGAGGCGGAGAAGCCGAAGCGTCCCTGCCCGGTCGCCCGCGCCTTGATCGCGAGCCCCAGCGAGCGCATCTGCAGCGGGAGCTTCACGACCTGGACGATGTCGGAATAGACGCCGACGAAGATCAGCTTGCCGCTCGCCTCGAACCGGACGTCGTCGCAGAGGACGAAGGACTCGTACTGCACGCTCTTCCCGGCGCCTCGCCTAGGTCAGATCCACCCAGACCGACT
>DATBIJ010000219.1:0-5157 GCA_036557025.1 Thermoanaerobaculia bacterium
ACCCGGTGCCCGCTCGTTGACCGCGGCGACCGGAGTGCCATCCGAAAGGACCCCGATGAAACGCCTTGCCGCGATCCTGCTTCTCGCGCTCCTCGCCGTCCCCGCGGGCACGCCCGCGCAGGGACCCTCCGCGGAGGCCGCGCTGATCGACTATCTCGGGAAATGGCTGCCGTGGGATCCCGACGGCAAGATCACCGTCGAGCGCGTGCCGGCGCAGAACTTCCCGGGCTTCACGGCGTGGAAGATCAATCGGACCGGACGCTACGCGCGGCCGGAGGTGAAGGACCAGGTGGTCTACACCTCCGCCGACGGCAAGTGGTTCTACGGCCAGGATGCGCTGCCCAACCCGCAGGGCCGGCCGGTGGTCTCGCGAGACGACCTCGCCTGGCTCGACGCGCGGCTCTCGCAGGTCTACCGCACCCCGGTGCGCGTGGCGTTCGACGCCCCGCGCGACGCCGGCGGGCTCAAGGCGCTCTCGATTCCGGTCAACACGGGATTCTCCTCGGTCCGCCTGCCCGGTTACGTCACGCCCGACGGACGCTGGTTCCTGCAGGGCACGGTTTGGGACTACACCATGGATCCCCGGGCCGAGCGCAGGCGGCGCATCGAGCTCGCCCCCGACAGCCGCGCGCAGGGACCGACCGATGCGACCGTTCAGGTCGCCGAATACGCGGACATGGAATGCGGGTACTGCAAGTACCGGGGCAAGCAGCTCGACCGGATCCTTCAGGCGAACCCGGGAATCAAGATCCGCCGCCGCTACAAGTTCTACCCGCTCTGGTTCCATCACGCCTGGGCGATGAAGGCCGCCTCGGCCGCGGACTGTCTCGCGAGCCTGGGCAAGAACATGTTCAAGTTCAAGGACCAGGTCTACGCCCGCCAGGAGACGTTGACGGTCGCGGGCATCGACGAGCTCGCGTTGCAGGTGGCCGAAGCCGAGGGCGTCGCGGCGCCGGAGTTCCTGAAGTGCTACCTGCAGGATGCGAGCTTCGCGCGCGTTGCCAAGGACATGGAGGAGGGCCAGCGCCTCGGCGTGAACTCGACGCCGACTTATTACATCGACGGGACCGAGATCGTCTGGATCGAGGACAAGGTGATGGAGGACTTCCTGAAGACGAAGTTTCCCAACCTGAAGGGGATCAGCTACGAGAAGTAGGAGGACGAGAATCGGGAATGGGGAATGGGGAATCGAAGTCGTGAATCGATTCCCGGCTCTCCATTACCAATTACCCATTACCCATTCCCGTCTTCCTACGGCTCGAAAGGTATCGGGATCGTCGTCCACGTCTTCACGGCGACGCCGTCCTTTCGGGCGGGCTCGAAGCTCCATCGGCGCACGGCCGCGACGGCCGCTTCCGTGATCCCACCCTTGACGCCGCGCACGACCTCGATCTGATCGGGGTTGCCCGACTCGCTGACGAGGACGCGCAGCACCACAATCCCGCCGATCTTCTGGCGCAGCGCGATCGGCGGGTAGGCCGGCTTCACGACCCGGGCGACCTTCGGCGGCAGGTCCGCATCCTGGAGCCCGACGAGGTCTCCCTCCTGCGCGGCGCGGAGCGCCGGGACCGGCGTCTCCGTGGGACGCGCCGAGGGCATCTCCGGCACCTCTGTCACCGAGGTCGCGTGCTCGCCGAAGCCCGCCGGCATGTCCGTGGCGGCGATCTCGGCGGCCGGCGTCGGTGCGACCGCGGGACCTCCGCGCAACACCGGCGTTCGGCGAGCCGCCCGGCGGACTTCGTCCTCGAGCTTGCGCAGCTCCTGGTTGAGCCGCCGCTCGACCTCGTCCTTGAACTGAGCCTCGCTCAACGAGACGGTCGGGGCCGAGGGCTCGGGCGTGGGCGGAGGCAGGAGGGTCACGACCCGCGTCGGCAGCGGCGCGGCCACCGCCGAGGAAGGCTCCGGGCGCCGCGACAGCACCCACAGGGCGCCGGCGACCGCCGCGGCGAAGACCGCGACGATGACGAGCGCCGGTCCTCGCGAGGCCTTTTTCGCGGGCGCCGGAGGCTTTGCCGACACGCCGGGGAGCGACGGGATGCGGCGGAAGGGCTCGCTCTCCGCCGCGGGCGCCATCGAGGCCGCCCCGCCCGTGTCGCGGAGCTTGCCGGCATCGATCGCCGCCTCGGAGGCGCGCTCCCGCGTCTCCTCCTCGATCTCGGAGCTGAAGAGCGCGTTGACGAAGTAGGCGAGGTTGAACGTGGAGGGCGCGTAGCGGCCGGTGAAGAGCAGCTTGCCGATTTCGCGGCGGATCTCGCCGGCGGAATGGTAGCGGCCCGCGGCGGGGGACAGCGCCATGCGCAGGACGGCCTCGATCTCCGGGGGGATCGTGGCCTCCTCGCCGCGCGCGGCCTCCCGCAGATCGGCCAGCGGATCGGCCTCGGAGGGGAGCCGCTGGGTCATCAGCTGAAAGAGGATCGCGCCCACCGAGAAGACGTCGGAGTTGCGGCCGACGCGCCTTTCGGTCCGCTGTTCCGGAGCGAGGTAGGGCAGGATCTGCTCCGCGAAGGCCGGTGCGTCGTACGAGGGGAATAGCCCCGGCGCGAGGCCGAAGCCCGCCAGCCGCGTCTCGCCGTCGTCGGAGAGCGAAACGAAGCCCGGCCAGACCAGCCCATGCAGCGTCCGCTCCCCCTCGACCGTCGTGTTGTAGGCGTGGTCCAGGGCCGTCGCGATCTTCTCGGCGATCAGCAGCGCGTGCTCGATCGGGATCGGCTCCTTGCGCTCGCGGGCGCGAACGATGAGGGCATCCAGGGTGCGCCCGGAGTCCTCGTTCCACGCGATGTAGGGAACTCCCTCGTCGGCGTCCATCGTCACGCCGCGGGCGATGGAGGGGTTCTTCAAGAAGCGGTGGATCTCGCCGTTCTCCTCGATCGCGTCGAGCACGGCGTCCTCGGAGATCTCCGGCCCTTCGAGCAGGCGCAGCCGCACGAACCCGCGCTCCCCCGAGGCGTGGCGCGCCCGGTAGACCCGGCCGAGGGCATCCTGGCCGAGCAGGGCGGTCAGGACGTAGGGGCCGAAACGCCGCGGCAGGGGCTCCATGCTCAGGCGGTCCTGTCCGGCCCCGGGAGCGCCGCCGTGGCCTCCCGCCGGGGACCCCCGCAGGTTGTTAAGGACATGTCAGGCCGTCTCGTACCGTCCGCGCGTCCATTGATTGTCGGGGGGCTCGGTCCCGGGGTCAAGGGAACTGCGCGCCTCCGTCGGGAGCCGGCGTTTCCTGCGGGGGAGGCTCCGGCGCCTGCGCGCGGAGTCGCCGGACGCCCGCGATCGCCTGCAGATGCTCCGGGAAGGAGCGCGAGAAGATGTGCCCGCCGGAGTCGTCGGCGACGAAATAGAGGTAGTCGGTGTTCGCGGGCGCGACGGCGGCCGCGAGCGCGCCCGAGCCCGGATTGCAGATCGGACCCGGCGGCAGGCCGTCGATCCGATACGTGTTCCAGGGGGAGTCGAGCTCGTAGTCGGAGCGGTACAGCGTCCCGCTCCACTTCCCGTTGCGCTTGAGCGCGTAGACGACCGTCGGGTCGGCCTGGAGCCGCATCCCCTTGCGCAGGCGGTTCCAGTAGACGCTGGAGACCAGCGGGTACTCGCGCGACAGGGAGGTCTCCTTCTCGATGATCGAGGCGAGCGTGACCACCTCGCGGACCGTCATGCCCCGCGCCCTGGCCGCGTCACGCATCGGGGGCGTGAAGTTCTCGCGGAACCGCGCGACCATGCGGGCGATGACCTCCGCGGCGGACGTCGTCCGCGTCACCTGGTAGGTGTCGGGGAAGAGAAACCCTTCCAGGTCGGAATCGCCCGAGGTGTAGCCCGGCAGCAGCTCGGACGCCGCCGCGGCCTCTCGGAAGGCCTGCGGACCCCCGATGCCTTTCTTCCAGAAGAGCTCGAAGGTCTCCTCGGAGGTCAGGCCCTCGGGCACGACGATGCGGTGCACGATCACGTCGCCGGTGCCGAGCCGGTTGATCACCTCGTCGATCGAAGTCGGACGGGTGAAGAGATACTCGCCCGCCTGCAGGGTCGTGCCGCTCCGGTAGAGGCGGTAGTAGAGCTCCGCCATCCGCGCGTCCGGGACGACGCGCGCGCTCTCCAGCTCCCGAAAAATACGGGAGACCGGAGTCCCGGGCGGCAGGAACACGGTCACGTCGGCCGCGCCGGCGGGAGCGGGCGGGTTCTTGAGTCGCCACAGACCGCCGAGCACGACCGCCAATGCCAGGACGACCAGGAGAAGTGCGAGCAGGGCGAAGCGGCGGCGGGGCGTCATCGCTTCGGCGCGCGCGCGAGGTGCTCGAGGTAGTCCTGCAGAAGGACGGCCGCGGCCTCTCGGTCGACGGCGCCCTTCTCGGAATTCGGCGGAAGGCGGCGCTGTGCCTCCTGGGACGTCAGGGTCTCCTCGTGGAAGTCCACCGGAATCTCGGACTCCTGCGAGAACTTCCTCGCGAAGGATCGGATCCGCGCGGCGAAGGGGCTCTCCTCGCCGCCGGCGCGGCGTGGGATGCCGAAGACGACCCGCTCGACCTCCTCGGTCGCGCAGAAGCGGCGCAGCTCGTGCACGGCGCGGGCGTCGTCCGTGCGCCGCAGCGTGACACGGGGCGTGGCGATCGCGCCGCGGGCGTCCGAGGTCGCCAGCCCGATGCGCTTCTCGCCGAAGTCGACCGCGAGGATCCGCATGAGAGAGAGAGTAAATCGTGAACCGTGAATCGTGAATTGAAAGCACCGGTCCGCGGCTTCGATTCACGACTGACGATTAACGATTCACTCTCCACGAGTTGAGCGGGAATGCCCTCTGATGCCAGGGCACTGTAATCGCATGGGAGAGAGAGTAAACCGTGAATCGTGAATCGTGAATCGTGGGTCGGAAGTCCGAGTTCCTGCGATCGATTCACGATTTACGATTAACAATTCACTCTCTGTCACTTGACCCGGAATGCGCCCGTCGGGCGGGCCGCTGTAATATCCCGGCTGTATGTCGGACATCCTCATTCTCTCCGCCGCCCGGACACCCATCGGCACGTTCCTCGGCTCGCTCTCCTCACTGCCGGCCCCCGCCCTGGGCTCGGTGGCCATCCGCGCGGCGCTGGAGCGCGCCAGGGTCGCCCCGGGAGAGGTCGAGCAGGTCATTTTCGGCAACGTTCTGCAGGCGGGCATCGGCCAGGCGCCCGCGCGCCAGGC
>DATBIJ010000220.1:0-3916 GCA_036557025.1 Thermoanaerobaculia bacterium
GCGAGATCCTGAGCCGCGGCCCGCACATCATGAAGGGGTACTTCAACAAGCCAGAGGCAACGGCCGAGGCGATCGATCGCGACGGCTGGTTCCACACCGGGGACATCGGTCACCTGGACGCCGACGGATTCCTGGTGATCACCGACCGCAAGAAGGACTTGATCGTGCTCGCGGGTGGGAAGAAGGCCGCCCCGCAGCCGATCGAGAACGAGCTGAAGCAATCGCAGCTGATCTCGATGCCGATCGTGCTCGGCGACCGGCACAAGTACCTCGCCGCGTTGATCGTTCCGAACTTCGATCGGCTGAAGGAGCTGCCCGAGGGGCAGAAGCACATCGGCAATTGGGGCAAGATCGATCAGGACCCGGCGGTCCGGGCGCTCTACCAGCGGGAGATCGACGCCTACAACCAGGGCAAGCCGCACCACGAGCAGATCCGGGCGTTCGCCTTGCTCCCGGCGGACCTCACGATCGAAGACGGATCGATGACCCCGACGCTGAAGGTCAAGCGGCGGATCGTCGAGAACCGCTACCAGCAGCTCATCGAGTCCATGTACGCCGCGGCCGATAAGGGCGTCGGCGGCTAGGAGGCCGCCCGGGCGGGAGCCCGGCCTCCGTCCCGGAGCAACGTGAACGCATTCCACTTCGAGCTCGAAGAGGACGGCCTCGGGGTCCTGACCTTCGATCTGCCCGGGGAAAAGGTCAACAAGCTCTCGCGCCCGGTCCTCCAGGAGCTCGACGGCCTCATGGTCCGTCTGGCCTCCGACGCGCGCATTCGCGCGCTGCTGCTGCGCAGCGGCAAGCCCGACATCTTCATCGCGGGCGCCGACGTCAAGGAGTTCGTCACGGCGCGCGCGGAGGACGCCCGCGAGGGCTCCGAGGTCGGCCAGGCCGTCATCGGCCGGATCGCCGCGTTGCCGTTCGCCACGGTCGCGGCGATCAACGGTGTCTGCCTCGGCGGCGGATCGGAAATCGCGCTCGCGTGCGACTGGCGTTTGATGTCGGACGCGAAGAAGGCCGTCATCGGCTTCCCGGAGATTCGTCTCGGGATCTACCCGGCGTGGGGCGGGACGTCGCGGCTGCCGCGCGTCATCGGCCTGCGGGCCGCCATGGACCTCATCCTGACGGGCCGCTCACTCGACGCCCGCCGCGCGCGCAAGCTCGGGCTCGTCGACGAGGCGGTGCCGGCCGCCATTTTCCAGGACTGGTGCCGCTCGTTTGCGCGCGGCAAGCTCGGCACGGGCAAGCGCCGGATTCGCCGGCCGCACACGCTCGCGGACATCGCGCTGGAGGGCAATCCCCTGGGCCGGAAGATCCTGTTCTCCCAAGCGCGGGAGAAGATCCTCAAGCAGACGGGCGGGAACTACCCGGCGCCGCTGGAGGCCCTCTCGGTTCTCGAGGAGAGCGCGGGCAAGAGCCTGCCCGAGGCGCTGGCGATCGAGGCCGCGCATATCGGGAACGTTTTCGGGGGCGAGGTGCAGAGGAACCTCCTCGCGATCTTCCTTCTGACCGAGGAGGTCAAGAAAGAGACCGGCGTCGAGGATCCGACCGTCGTCGCGCGGCCGGTCACCGCGCTGGGTGTGCTGGGCGCCGGCGTGATGGGTGGCGGAATCGCTCAGCTCGCCGCCGACAAGGACCTCGCGGCGCGCATGAAGGACATCGCGCCGGCCGCCCTCGCCCACGGCTACCAGGCGGCGTCGGCGGTCTGGAAGGAGTCCGTGAGGAAAGGGCGCCTGTCGCCGAAGGAGCTGCGCCGCAAGATGCTGCGGATCTCCGGCGGACTCGATTATGCCGGGTTCGCGCGCTGCGAGGTCACGGTGGAGGCGGTCGTCGAGAAGCTTGCGGTCAAGCGGCAGGTCCTGCAGGAGTGGGAGGCCGCGGTGCCGGACACGGCGATCTTCGCCTCGAACACCTCCACGATTCCGATCACCCAGATCGCGGCGGCGGCGCGCCGGCCGCAGCGCGTCTGCGGGATGCACTTCTTCAACCCCGTCCACCGCATGCCGCTCGTCGAGGTCATCCGGGGCGAGAAGACCTCCGATGAGACGGTCGCGACGGTCTTCGCGCTCGCCAAGGCGCTGGGCAAGACGCCGGTCGTGGTCCACGACGCCCCCGGGTTCCTCGTCAACCGGATCCTCGCGAACTACCTGGCCGAGGGCGTTCGGCTGGTGCGGGAGGGGTGCGCGATCGACGCCGTCGACGGCGTCATGACGCGCTTCGGGATGCCGGTGGGGCCTCTGGCGCTGCTCGACGACGTCGGGATGGACGTCGCAGCGAAGGCCGCGGAAGTTCTAGCGGCCGCGTTCCCCTCGCGGATGTCCATCGAGGCCGGGGAAGAGCTGCTGCGCGAAGGCCGCCTCGGACGGAAGGCCGGGAAGGGGTTCTACGACTACGACGGCACCTCGCGCCGCGGCCCATCGCCGGAGGCCTACCGGATCCTCGGCGCCCAGCCGAAGGACCCGCCGCCGCTCACCGACGCCGACATCGAGGATCGTCTGGTCCTGCCGATGGTCAACGAGGCGGCGTTCTGTCTGGAAGACGGCGTCGTCCGCGAGCCGGGCCGGCTCGATCTCGCGATGATCTTCGGCACCGGATTTCCGCCGTTCCGAGGAGGCCTGCTGCGCCACGCCGACGCGCTGGGCCTGCCGTTCGTCCACACGCGCCTCACCGAGCTCGCCGCGCGCTGCGGCACGCGATTCACCCCCGCCGGGCTGATCCGCCAGCTGGCGGAGCGCCGGCAAGGCTTCTACGAGGTGTCCTCATGAGCACACCCGTCCGCGAGCCCGAACGCACGGGCCTTCCCCCGGTCCGCGCGCTCTTTGCCGGGCACGTTCCGGAAGACCTGCTGTTCCCCTACCCCGAGGTCTCCGCGGAGGAGCGCGAGACCGTCGACGCATTCCTGGATTCCCTGCGCTCCTTCGCAAAGGACCACATCGACTCGCGCCGTATCGACAAGGAGCACACGATCCCGCGCGAGGTGATCGAGGGGCTCGCGGGGCTGGGCGCCTTCGGCATGACGATCCCGGAGGAGTACGGGGGTTACGGGTTCTCCGCCACCGCCTATTGCCGCGTGACGGAGGAGATCGGCACCCTCGATGCCTCGATCGGAATCCTGATCGGCGGCCACCAGTCGATCGGCATGAAAGGGCTGCTGCTCTTCGGAACGGAGGAACAGAAGAAGCGCTGGCTGCCGGACCTCGCGTCGGGAAAGATGATCGCCGCCTTCGCGCTGACGGAGCCCGAGGCGGGTTCCGACGCCGCGTCGATCAAGACCACCGCCGAGTACGACGCCGCGACCGACACCTTCGTGCTCAACGGCAGCAAGCACTGGATCTCCAACGGCGGGATCGCGGAGTTCTTCACGGTCTTCGCGAAGGACGTCAAGCTGGAGGCGAAAGACGAGCACCGGCGCATCACCGCCTTTGCCGTCACCAAGGATCTCGGCGGCGTGATCCCGGGCAAGGAGGAGCAGAAGCTCGGGCTGAAAGGCTCTTCGACCGTTCCCGTCGAGCTGAAGAACGTCCGTGTGCCCGCCTCCCACGTGCTGGGCGAGCGCGGCGGCGGCTTCAAGATCGCCGTCGAGATCCTGAACACCGGGCGCACCTCGCTCGGCGCCGGGTGCATCGGCGGGTCGAAGGCGATGATCCGGGCGGCGGCGCTGCAGGCGACCCAGCGCCGGCAATTTGCGACCCGTATCGCGGACTTCGAGATGATCCGGGCGAAGTTCGCGCGGATGGTCGTTTCGACCTACGCGCTGGAGTCGATGGTGTACCTGACCGCGGGGTTGATCGATCGCGGCCTGAAGGACTACGCGCTCGAGGGCGCCTGCTGCAAGGTCTTCGGCACCGAGACCGTGTGGGCCAACATCAACGACGCGCTCCAGATCGCCGGGGGGAACGGCTTCATGGAGGAATACCCC
>DATBIJ010000221.1:0-7615 GCA_036557025.1 Thermoanaerobaculia bacterium
GGGGCCGAGGGCCTCCTCGTCGGCGCCGGCCGCGACGACCCAGACCGCCTCCGTGCGCGAGAGATCGAAGCGCAGGATCCCGGGCGTCGCGCAGTCCTCGAGGTGGTCGAGACCGCGCGAGCGCTCTTCCTGGTAGAGGAAGTTGCGGTACCAGTCGGGCCGCGCCTCCCAGACTCCGTTGGAGCGGAACACGATGCCCGGCAGATCCGGGTAGGGGCGCAGGACCTGTCGGCCGGGGCTCTCTTCCGCCACGAAGCGGAACTCCGGGTTCTCGTGATGAAGGGCGTGGTAGTCGCGGCCGGAGAGAAACGGCGTGACCTCGAGCGTGACGCCGGGACGGGGGCGCAGCAGCCGCCACGAGATCACGGCGGCGGAGCGTCCTTTCGGTACGAACAGCTCCTGCTCGATCCGCGTCCCGTCCTCCAGCCCGAAACGCCAGGTCGGCCAGGGCTCGGCGGTGAAGTGCTCGATGCGCGTGGCGCCGTCGGGGTACATGACGCCGGGCGCGTAGACCTGCGACGTCAGCGCGAAGCGGCCCGCGGCGGTCGTCACGAAAGCGTCGAAGCCGTTGACCAGCACACGGCGATCCGCGGGCGGGGCGGCGGCGGCGAGCAGGATCGCGTGATACCGGCGGGTGCGCACCCCCGACACCGTGCCCGAGGCGAATCCTCCGAGCCCGTCGGGCTCGAGCCACTCACGCGTGGAAGATGTCGCGATGCGCGGGGCGATCATTGCGGATCCGTCGAGGATCTCCGGTTTGCGAAAAGACGATGCGAAGCGCGGGCAGCTCCCAGCCGATTCTCCCGCACTGCCGCGACAGCGCGCTCCCCGCGAGGACGCGGAGCCCGCGACGATGCTTATGAAATAAGGCGAATTGGCTTGGTAACCTAATATTATTAGGCACTGGGCTCTGTAGCCCTGCTCCAGCCGGCCTCCGGGCGGCGGCGCCTACTTGCGCTTGCGAACGGCTTTCTTCGCGGCCTTGCCGCGGGTCTCCGAGCCGCTCTTCTTGCGCAGGTCCGCACGGTGCGCCCGCTCGTACGTCTGGATGTCCTTGAATCGGCCGGCCGCGTCGCGCACGGCATAGAGCTTTTTGCCGGCAGTGCTGCGATGAGTGGTCCGTCTGGCCATCGATACCTCCTTGGAGAGTCCTCGGTCCTCAGTCCTCAGTCCTCAGTCCTCAGTCCTCAGTCCGGAGTCCTCAGTCTTCCTCGGCCGGGCGGGCCTCGTAGAGGTTGGCCACCGTGACCAGCTCCTGCCCGCGCAGGACCGGGATGAGGATGCGTCGGTATGCCTCGCCCTCGAACGCGTCGAGGCGCTTCCAGTGGGTGGGCAGATCGTTGGAAACGAGCAGGCGAATTGGGACGCGCGGCCCGTCCGGGCGAGATCGGAAGGCCGGGGATCGCGACGCCGCGCCCCACCCGTCCTCGTGCAAATCCCCGTGGACGTGGAGCCCTCCGACCCAGCGTCCGGGGATGCCCTCGACGACGGAGTGGTTCTCGCCGCCGGGGGCCAGCGTCCCGTAAGCCGCGAAATGGCGGTCCGCCTCGAAGCTCTCGTTGAAGAGCCGCTCGAGCTCTTCCCACTCCTCGTCGGCCACGCCGGGGCCCGCTTCCCGAAGGTCGTTGAGCACGCTCAGGCCCCGCAGGACCTCCTCGAAGGCGGCGGCGTCCATGCGTCGTAGGCTATCTCAGGCCAAGCAGGGCCGAAAAAGGGTGTGAGGCGACTGTCGGCTGCGGCGGCTGATCTGCGGCCGGCAGCCGAGAGTTTTCAAGCCCGGGGCCCCCATGGCCCTGGTAGCTAGAATCTCTCGGCCGCCGTTCGCGAAGCGAATGCCCGCGGCCGAAAGCTGAAATAATCCCCGCCGAACCCATGGAGCTGACGACCCGCGAAGACGGCCGCGTCACGATTCTCGGAGTCTCCGGGGACCTCGTGATCGGGGAACCGGAAGCCTCTTTCAAGAAGACGGTCACGCGCCTGCTCGAGCAGGGCAAGGTGCGCCTGCTCGTCGATCTGTCGCGGGCCAACTTCGTCGACAGCTCCGGTCTGGGCGCGCTGGTGCGCGCCCTGACCCTCTCGCAGAAGGACGGCGGGGCGACCAAGCTTTACGGGGCGGGTCCCCAGATCCGGAAGCTGCTGGAGATGACGAAGCTCGACTCGGTCTTCGAGATGCACGACGACCTGGAGGCCGCCGTCTCGAGCTTCTAGGCGATTCGAGAAAGCGCGGAGGGTATGGCGGAAGCTCCCGAGGAGCCACGGCAGGAGAGCAGCGCCGCCGCTCTGGCGGAGCTGGCACTCTGCGAGAACCTCTCGCAGACCTCCGGCTGGGCGGCCCGCTGGTGCGCCGCGGTCTCCGGCGCCGACGGCGCGTTGCTGTGGGCTCCGGACACGATCAACCCGATCTTCCTCTGCTTCGCCGCGGACGGCATCGAGGATCTCGAGAAGTTCCGGCGGCGCCACGCGGCTCGGGCGGAGGGCCTCGCGCACGACCTGCTTCGGGACAAGAGAGCGCTGTTTCTCTCCCGAAAGGCGATCTCCTCCTCCAAGGACCCGATGCTGGAGGCGATGCCGGCGTCGGTCGAGGGCGCTTTGGCCCTGCCCCTGGAAGCCGAGGGAATCGTCGTGGCCCTGCTCGTGCTCGTCTTCCGCGAGGCGCCCGACTCCGGACGAGTGCTCGCGCGCCTGAAGGGCTTCCTGGCACAGGCCGCACCGGCCCTTGCACGAGCCTTGCGCGTCGAGCGCAAGACCATCGGCATGCTGCACGCGATCGAGCGCCTGACGAACCTCTACGATCTCTCCAAGGCCTTCGGCACGGCGCTCGACCGAGAGTCCCTGCACGCGCTGATCACGCGCAAGGCGGCGGACATCGGCGTCGCGGAGACGGCCTCGCTCTGGCTGCTGTCGGGAGACGACGAAGTCCTGCTCGCCGCGACCTCGATGAACGAAAATTACGACGTCGACAACCCGCCGGAGTCGGTCGGTGCCCACGTGGTGGGTGACGTCCTGGCCGAGCGGGAACCGATCGTCCAACACGGCGCGGAAGCGGACGGGACTCCGGACGACGCGTACGCCATCTCCTCCCTGCTGGCCATCCCCCTCTTCGAGGAGGAAACGCCGGTGGGCGCGATCGTGCTCGCCAACAAGCGGGGGCGCCACCCGGAGTTCTCGGCCGAGGACCAGGAGGTCCTGCAGGATCTCGGCCGCCAGGCGGTGCGGGCGATCCGGGTCGTGCGCCAGCACGAGGCCGAGCGCAAGGTCGAGGAGCTCGACTCGCTGCTCTCGGTGTCGCGCGAGATCACCTCGACCCTGGATCTGGACAAGGTCATGCAGGCCGTCGTCAACGGGGCCGCGGCGCTGATCACCTTCGACCGCTGCGCGATCGCGATCCGCGACCGGGGACGCCTGCGCGTGGGCGCCATCTCGGGCGCCTCCGAGATCGACCGCAAGGATCCCTCCGTCCAGCGCACCGAGGAGATCCTGCAGTGGGTCTTCCTCTCCGGCGCCGACGTCAACGTCACGGAGGGCGAGGACGGCTCGATCTCCGTCGACCGGCCGGAAACCGAAGAAAAGTTCCGCGCCTTCTTCGCGGCGCAGGGGATCAAGGCGTTCTACGGCTCGATCCTGAGAGACGAGGAGGGCAACCTCGGCGTGCTGGGCTTCGAGTGCCAGTCGCCGGTCGTCTTCGACGAGGAGACCCAGGGCCTGCTCGGGATCCTCGTCAACCAGGCCACGGTCGCGCTGCGCAACGCCCAGCTCTACCGCCAGGTCCCGCTGGCCGGCGTGCTGGCCCCGCTCGCCGAGAAGCGCCGCCGCTTCTCGGAGATGCCGTCGAAGCGCCGGCGCCGGTGGCTGCTGGGCATCGCCGCCGCCGCGATCCTGCTGTTCGTGGTGCCGTGGCGATTCCGTCTGAGCGGCCCGGCGCGGCTGCTCCCGGCGAGGCTCGCGGTCGTCTCCTCGCCGGTCGGGGGCGTCGTCGTGGCCGTGGATCACCGTGAAGGAGATCGGCTCGCCGCGGGAGAAGTGATCGCCCGGCTGGACGAGCGTCCCTATGTCGCGTCGCTCGCCGCGGCGCGCGCGGAGCTGGAGATCGCCGGCCAGCACGCCTCCCGGGCGCGTCAGGAGGGAGACGCCGCGGCGCTCTTCGACGCCGACAACCGCCGGCAGGAGCTGGCCGCGCGCGTCGCGACGGAAGAGCAGCGCCTCACCTGGACGCGCCTGACCTCACCGGTCGCCGGAGTCCTCGTGACGCCGCGGCTGGAGGAGCGCGTGGGCCGGGTTCTCGCCGGCGGCGAGGAGTTTTGCGTGGTCGCGACCGCCGACGGGAAGATCATCGCGGAGGTCGCCATCGGCGAGCGCGACGCCGGCTACGTGCGCCCGGGCATGCGCGCAGAGGTCAAATTCAACCCCTTTCCGACGCGAACGTTCCACGGGAAGGTCGAGCGCGTCGGCGCGCGGCTGCGGGAGGAGAACGACGAGCGTTACGTGATCGCCGAGGTCCTCCTGGAGAACCCGCCGGAAGAGCTCAAGAGCGGCATGCTCGGCCGCGGCAAGATCCGCGCGGGCTACCGCTCGATCGCCTGGCTGTTGCTGCGCCGGCCGGCCGGCTGGATCTACGCCAAGATCTGGCCGCTGCTGCCGTGAAGAGGTGAGCTCCACGCCTCTCGCCGCTGCTGCCGCGAGACCCGCCGAGGTCCTCGCGCAGCGCCACGGCGGCCCTGCCGATCGCCCCCGCTTACGGCCCGACCTCGTCGCGCGGCGCCAGGTGCAGGCGGGCGAAGTCACCTGGGTCGTCAAGAACCCCGAAACCGTCAAGTACTACTACTTCAAGGAGGGAGAGTGGGATCTGCTTTCCCTCTTCGACGGAACCCGCACCCGCGAGCAGATTCGCGCGGACTACCAGGCCTTGTTCCCGCGCGACGACATCCCGCTCACCATGGTCCTGGAATGGGAAGAGGCGCTCCGGGGAATCGACATGATCGCGCAGTCCACCGCGGAGAGGGGCCTGCGGCTGTTGACGCGCTTCCGCGACGAGCGCAAGCGAAAGGCGGACGAGAAGGCGGAAGGCTTCAACCCCTTCCTGATCACCTTTCACGTCTTCGACCCGAACCGCTTCCTGGATAAGACGGTCAAGTACGTCCGGTGGATCTGGACACCTCCCGTCGTGGCGGTCTGGGCGCTGCTTTCGATCTTCACGGTCGCTGTCTTCGCGATGCATTTCGGGCCGATCTGGGACGGCACGATCGAGCTCTACGCGTTCCTCGGCAAGCCGCTCGTCGACGTCCTCCACTTTTTCTTCATCCTCTCCTTCATCGGCCTCATCCACGAGATGGGCCATGCGTACGCGACGAAGATCTACGGCGGAGAGGTCCACGACATCGGGATGGCCTTGCTCTACTTCACGCCGGCCTTCTACTGCGATACCACCGACTCCCTCCTCTTCGAGACCAAGTGGCAGAAGCTCTGGGTGACGACGGCCGGCATCTACATCGAGGGATTCGTCTGCGCCGCGGCGACCTTCTTCTGGGTCGTGTCGTACCCCGATTCTTTTCTCAACGAGATCGCCTACAAGACGATGCTCTTCACGGGGGTGTCGACGATCTTCTTCAACATCAACCCGCTGATCAAGATCGACGGGTATTACGCGCTGGCGAGCCTGCTGGAGATGTCGGAGCTGCGGGAAGAGTCGATCGGGTACCTGGGGGCGCTCTTCAAGCGCCACGTCCTGAGGCTTCCCGTCGAGGTCCCCGTCGTGTCGCGCCGCAAGCGCCGGATCTACGCGATCTACGGCACGCTCGCGCTCGGCTACCTGACCTTCATCATGTCCTTCATCGGAGGGCTCTTCTACAACCTCTACCACCGCTACGTCCCGGACCTGGCGATCGCGCTGCTCGTCGTCACGCTGGCGTTCATCTTCAAGAAGCGCGTGCGCCTGACGGTGGACACCACGCGGCTGGTCTACCTGGACAAGAAGGAGTGGTTCATGTCCCCGAAAGCAAGGCCTTCGCTGCTCGCGGGCGCGGTCGTCGCCGCCATGATTCTGCTCGTTCCATGGAGCCGCGCGCGCGTGTCGGCGAGCGCGGCCCTGCGACCCGCGCGGACCGTTCCGATTCAGGCCTCCGAAGACGGTGTCATCACAACGGTCCCGGTCCGGGAGGGGGACGCCGTCGCGGCCGGAGCGAGGCTCCTGCAGCTCTCCAGCCCGCAGATGAACCGCGACGTCGTCGAGGCCGAGACCCGCGCCTCGCGCTACGAGCGCGCGGCGGCCGCCGCGAGGGTCGAGGGTCAGGCGGAGAGCGCGGTGGAGAACGAGCTGCGGGAGGCCTCCGCGCGATCCATGGCAGCGAGTCACGCCGGACGGCGGGAACGGCTCGACGTGACCAGCCCGATCGCCGGACGCCTGCTGACGCCACGATTGCAGGACCTGGAGGGTCGATACGTCCTTGCGGGCACGACGCTGGCGGAGGTGGGCGACTGCTCTCGTCTCGTTGCCGAGCTTCCCGTGACCGAGAGGCGCCTGGAGGAGATCACCGTCGGCTCGCCGGTCTCGGCGCTGTCTGCCGAGCGCCCCCTCTCTCCCCTGCGCGGAAAGGTCGTGGCGATTGCCCCCGCGGCGGAGGGTGGCCGCACCACACCTTCGAACCTCGACGATCCACCGGCCCCCGGCCTCGTCCCGGAGCGCTTCGTGGTTCGGGTGGAGTTCGACAACGCGGACGGAACGATCAAGCCCGGCTCGCTCGTCCGCGCGAAAATCTACGGCCGCCCCTCCTCGCTGGCGGGTCGGACCTGGCGGGTCTTGTGGCGCTGGATCCGAACGATCGCCTGGTAGGAAAAGAAAAGGCCCCGCTCTCGCGGGGCCCCGGGACGGACGGTGGAGGGCTAGACGCTTTCCGTCGGATTCCCAGCGCGCATCGAGCGCGTCGCGGTCTGAGCTTGCACCCGGGTGGTGGCCCGGGTCGAGGCGTTCCGCGCTGAGGCGCGAGGCGCGGCGGCCTTCGCGGACGCGCGAGGCGCCGCGGACTTCGCGGCCGTGCGAGCCGAGGCCGACCTTGCGGCGGCGCGGGCCGAGACGGCGTTGGCGGCGCGTGCCGTGTTGATGTCGCGCGCAGAGCGCATCGATTCGACGGCGCGCGCGGACTCGATGTTGCCGGCCCTCTGCGAGACCGCTCTGCCCGCAGCCTGAACCCGCGCCGACCGCATCGACTCGACGGCGCGAGCCGACCGCATCGAGTTCCTCGCGGAGACCGCCTTGGCGGCGGCGTTCTTGCCGAGCGAGGTCACGCGAATCTCGCTCATCTCCTGACCCGTGGCACCCTTGATCTTCGCCCTCTGGGCATCCGTCAGCTTGATCTTGACTTCCTTCGCCATGACTGCCTCCCTTCCTCGTTGGTTACCCGGCTGTGCCGGCTTGATCCACTAAAAGGCAAGAGATGCGCCAGATGCATCGTCTCTTGCAGTCAATTACTTACGAGGCTCGTGAACGCGGGTGGCGCGCGGTTTTTTCACCCGCGGTTGATTTTTTGATCCGGTGGTCGCGCCTAGAGGCCGTACTTCCTGCAGAGGTACTTCATCTGGTTCGCGTCGAGGCCGAGCCGTCGGCCGGCCTCCGCCTTCACCC
>DATBIJ010000222.1:0-3831 GCA_036557025.1 Thermoanaerobaculia bacterium
TCTCCTCGACACGCAGCGGGAACCAGGATCTCTGGATGATGTCGACGAAGACCGGCGCCGTCCGGCGCCTCACCGACGACCCGGGCGAGGATTGGGACCCCGCCTTCACGCGGGACGGTCGTCAGATCCTCTGGAGCTCGAATCGCAGCGGAGCCTTCGAGGTGTGGATGGCCGACTCCGACGGCAGCAACGTCCGTCAGGTCACCCGGGAAGGGCATGACGCGGAGAACCCGACGGCGACGCCCGACGGCAAGTGGATCGTGTTCAATCAGGGCAGCGGTCCCGACCGGGGAATCCGCAAGGTGCGCTTCGACGGGAGCGGCGCGTCGCAAGTCCTCAAGGGCACCACCGTGCTCCCCGACCTCTCGCCGGACGGCGAGTACGTCTCCTTCCGCCTGAACATTCGGGTCGAGCTGTTCGGGCTTCGCGTCGCGCGTCTCTCCGATGGTTCCGTCGTCTCGACGTTTGACATGGACCTGCCCCAGCGGCGCGGTTTTACGGGCAACTCCATCGCGCGATCGCGCTGGATGCCCGATGGTAAGGCGATCGTTTTCGTCGGCCAGGACGAGAAGGGAACCTACGGGCTCTTCACCCAGGAATTCGATCCGAACCGCGACACCTCGGCGACCCGCCGGCCCCTGGCGGGGTTCGACCCGGCGTTTGCAACCGAAACGATGGCAATCTCGCCCGACGGGACGCGCCTCGCGTTCGCCGGACCCGAACAAGCGTCGAGCCTGATGTTCGCGGAGCGCGTGCCCGGCGTGGACCGACCCACCCGGAAGTAGGCCGGCGGCGACACGCGTCGCCCGATAGAATCGCGAGACTTCGATGTCGCTTTCCGCAGGCAGCCGTCTGGGCCCTCTTCTCCCCCTCCCCTCCGGGGAGAGGGCCGGCGCGAGGGGCGTGACGGAGGAAACGCGATGACGCTCTCCGCCGGGACGCGCCTTGGTCCCTACGAGATCCTGTCGCCTCTGGGCGCGGGCGGGATGGGAGAGGTCTACCGGGCGCGGGACGCGCGGCTGGGTCGAGAGGTCGCCGTCAAGGTCCTGCCCCCGTCCGTCGCCTCGGACGCCGATCGTCTGCGCCGTTTCGAGCAGGAAGGCCGGGCAGCCTCGGCGCTCAACCATCCCAACATCCTGACGATTCACGACGTCGGGCAGCACGATGCGATCCCGTACGTCGTCACCGAGCTGCTGCAGGGAGAGACCCTCCGCGACCAGATCGCGACGGGAGCCATGCCGCCACGGAGGGCGCTCGGGTACGCTCTCCAGATCGCGAAGGGCCTCGAGGCCGCCCACGAGCGCGGGATCGTGCACCGCGATCTGAAGCCCGAGAACGTCTTCGTGACCCGCGACGGCCGGATCAAGATTCTCGACTTCGGGCTCGCGAAGCTCCGGGAGTCTCCTGCGGCCGCGAACCAGACCGACGTTCCCACGGCGACGCCTTCGACGACGGATCCCGGCACGGTCCTCGGGACGCTCGCCTACATGTCTCCGGAGCAGGTGCGGGGGAAGCCCGCCGATGCGCGATCCGACATCTTTGCGTTTGGCTCGGTGCTCTACGAGATGCTTTCCGGGCGCCGCGCATTCCACGGGGACACGTCCGCCGACACGATGTCCGCGATTCTGACGAAGGAGCCGCCGGATCTGTCGGCCACGAACCGCAGCATTTCTCCGGGGCTCGACCGGGTCGTGCGGCACTGCCTCGAAAAAGATCCCGAGCGCCGCTTCCACTCGGCGCACGACCTCGCCTTCGACCTGGAATCGCTATCGGACGCGCCGGCTCCGACTCCCGCGCCCGCGCCACTTTCGCGGTCCTGGAGACGCATCGCGCTTCCGGTCGCGGCCGCGCTCATTCTCGGGGTGGCCGCATTTCTTTGGATGCGGCGCTCGAGTGCCGGCGGCGCGTCCCTGGACTCCGTGGCGGTTCTGCCGTTCGTCAACGCGACGCGCGATCCCCAGACCGAGTACCTGAGCGACGGGATCGCCGAAACGATCATCAACAGCCTCTCGGGCCTCCCCAATCTCCGCGTCGCGCCGCGCTCGAGCGTCTTCCGCTACAAGGGCCGCGAGGAGGATCCGCAGAAGATCGGACGTGAGCTCGACGTTCGCGCGGTTGTCTCCGGGAAGGTCCTCCAGCGCGGTGACCGGGTGACGGTCCAGGCCGACCTCGTCGACATCGCGAAGGGCTCGCAGATCTGGGGCGACCAGTACGACCGGCCGATGTCGGAGATCCTCCAGATCCAACAGGAGATCGCGCGAGACCTCTCGGAGAAGCTCCAGGTGCGGATGACGGGAGAGCAGCGAGAGAAGCTCGGCAAGGGAGGCACGCAGAACACCGAGGCCTTCCAGCTGTACTTGAAGGGCCGCTACGCCTGGGAGAAGCGAACGGCGGAGAACCTCCGGGAGTCCACCGGCTACTTTCAGAAGGCGATCGAGCTGGACCCCTCGTTCGCTCTCGCCTACACGGGTCTGGCCGGCACGTACGCGGTTCTGCCTTCCTACAGCATCATGTCGCCGGCCGAAGCCTTCCCGAGGGCCAAGGCGGCGGCGCGCAAGGCGCTCGAGATCGATGACAACCTCGCGCCCGCTCACGCGGCCCTGGCTCAGGCGCTGTCCGAGTTGGATCGCGATTGGGCGGGCGCGGAGGCGGAGTACCGCAAGGCGATCGCGATCGATCCAAGCTACGCGACCGGTCACTTCTGGTATGCCCTGCTCCTCTCGAAGCTCCAGCGTCACGACGAGTCGCTGCGCGAGATAAAGACGGCGGCGGAGCTCGACCCCTTCTCGCAGATCATTCAGGCCAATTCCGTTCGCATCCGAGTCTGGGCCGGTCGCTTCTCCGAAGCGATCGAGGAGGGGCGGAAGGTCTCGAGCGAGTTTCCGAACTTCGGTCCCCCTCACTTCTTCCTCGCCCTGGCCTATGCGGAAACCGGAGCGCCGCGAGAGGCGGCCGCGGAGTTTCGAAAGTCTGCCGCTCTCACGGTCCCGCCCCAGGAGGCCTGGCTTCGAGGGCAGGGCGCGGCATTGGAGGGGCGCGTCGATGAGGCCCGGGCATGCATTGCGGATCTCGAGGCGCTTTCGGCGCGCCAGTACGTCTCGCCGAGCTACATCGCGACGATCTACATCCGTCTCGGAGAGAAAGATCGGGCCTTCAGATGGTTGGAGCGCGCCTTCGAGGATCGCTCCTACGATTTGGGCCTGCTGACCGTGGACCCGATGTTCGCGGGAATCCGAGGCGATCCGCGCTACGACGATCTCGTGCGGCGGATGGGCCTGCCTCAGGCGACGCGATGACTCTCGCCGCCGGGACGCGCCTGGGCCCCTACGAGATCTTGTCGCCGCTCGGCGCCGGCGGAATGGGCGAGGTCTATCGGGCCCGCGACACGCGCCTGGCGCGCGAGGTCGTGGTCAAGACCCTGCGCTCGGAGGTCGCCTCCGACGCGGAGCGCGTGCGCCGCTTCGAGCAGGAGGCGCGCTCCGCCTCGGCGCTCAATCATCCCAACATCGTCTCCATCTACGACATCGGCTCGCAGGACGGCACGCTCTACATCGCGATGGAGCTGGTCGAGGGGACGACGCTGAGGGAGCTGCTGGCTTCCGGAGAGCCCCTGCCGATCCGCAAGACCCTGGAGCTCTCCACCCAGATCGCCGAGGGCCTCGCCCGCGCGCACTCCGCCGGCATCGTCCACCGGGATCTGAAGCCGGAGAACGTCATCTACTCGAAGGACGGGTTCGTCAAGATCCTGGACTTCGGCCTGGCGAAGCTCGCGCCCCTGCCGGCCGAGGGCGGCTCGGCGCTGGCCACCGCGGCGGCGCCGGAGACGACGCC
>DATBIJ010000223.1:0-12209 GCA_036557025.1 Thermoanaerobaculia bacterium
GTCGCCAGGGAGCTGCAGGACTCCGGTCTCGCCACACTCCTGCTCGACCTGCTGACACCCGAGGAAGAAGCCGAAGACCTTTCCACCGGTCACTTCCGGTTCGACATACCCCTACTGGCGAAGCGGCTCTCCGACGCGACGACCTGGGCCTCCCGCGAGCTGCCCGCTCTCCCGGTAGGCTACTTCGGGGCCAGCACCGGCGCCGCGGCGGCGCTGGTGGCGGCCGCCCTCCATGGCCGGAATGTGCGGGCCGTCGTCTCGCGGGGAGGACGGCCGGACCTGGCAGGCTCGGCCTTGGCCCACGTCGAGGCGCCGACGCTGCTCATCGTCGGCAGCCGGGATCCCGATGTCCTGCGCTTGAACCGCGGCGCGATGGAGCTGCTGCGCTGCGAGAAGGAGCTGTCCCTGATTCCCGGCGCCTCGCACCTCTTCGAGGAGCCGGGCACGCTCGGAGAGGTGGCGCGCCTGGCCGGGGCGTGGTTCCGGCGCCACCTGCCTGCTTCGTCGGCGTCCGGGAGGCAGCGCCCCTTGCGCGCCAAATCCCCGCACGGCGTCCTTCCGTTCAAGGACCGCCGGGACGCCGGCGAGATCCTGGCCCGGGGCCTGCTCTCCTACGCGGACCGGGAAGACGTGATCGTCCTGGCCCTGCCGCGCGGGGGAGTCCCGGTCGCGTACGAAGTTGCCAAGAGGCTCCATGCTCCGCTGGATGTCTTCCTGGTCCGCAAGCTCGGCGTCCCCGGACAGGAAGAGGTCGCCATGGGGGCGATCGCGTCGGGCGGCATCCGCGTCCTGACGCCCCGGATCATGAGGGAGCTGTCGATCGGAGCCCCCGAGCTCGAGGCGGTCACGCTGGCCGAACAACGGGAGCTCGCCCGCCGGGAACGCGCCTACCGCGGTCGGCGGCCTCCCCTGTCGGTGGCCGGGAAGACCGTGATCCTCGTCGATGACGGCGTCGCCACGGGGTCCTCGATGTCCGCAGCGGTGGCCGCGATCCGCCAGCTGGACCCCGCCCGGATCGTCGTCGGCGTCCCCGTCGCTCCGGACCCAACGGCACGCCAGTTGGGCGAGATGGCCGATGAGGTCGTGTGCGCGGCCCGGCCGGAGCCGTTCATTTCCGTCGGTCAGTTCTATGAGGACTTTCCGCAGACCGACGACGAAGAAGTCCGGGAGCTCCTCGAAGCCGCCGCCCGGAAGGAGATCGCGGAGCACATGGAGCGCTGTTCCGAGTGGGAGCAGGGAGAGGTCCCGGAGACCTTCCCCTCGGGTGTGTAGGTGCAGGACTCGAGAGACGAGGTGGAAACCATGCGATCGCGGACCGGCCAGACAATGCTCCTCGTCGCGGTGTTCGGCGCCGCTGTGGCGTGCGGCCGGCCGCCGGCGTCGAGTGTCCCGGTGCCACAGGGCTTCCAATTCCCCGCCGGCGACGTCATGGCCGGACGCGAGACATTCCAACGCGTGCGCTGCACGACGTGTCACAGCGTGGCCGGCCAGGGGTTTCCTGCCCCGCTCGCCCAGGCCGAGGCGATGCGGCTGACGCAGGAGACCGCGAAGAAGACGGTCGACGAGCTCGCCCAGTCCATCGTCTCCCCCTCCCACTCGATCTCGGGTGACGCCTCCGGCGTGGCCGAGGGCGGCGAGCTCTCGCGGATGGGTGACTTCAGTCAGTCGCTGTCGGTGCAGGACGTCGCCGACCTCGTGGCCTTTCTCAAGACGATCGAAGGAATGTGAACCGAGACCTAGGAGGTCCACCATGGCAACCGCAATCACACCTCCGGGCACGCGTCAGAAGGCGGTGCGCCCGGCGCGTCGGCCCATCGGCCCCGTCGTCAGGGACCTGATGACGGAGACCGTCTTCACGCTCGCATGGCATGACAGCCTCGAGACGGCGGCGGAGCTGATGGACGTCAAGCACATCCGACACGTCCCCGTCGTCGACCGCGACGGAGATCTCGTCGGCCTGGTCACGCAACGCGACCTCGCGCGGTCTGTCCTTGGACCCACCGAGGATCTTCCGATCTCGGTGCGCCAGGAGGTCCTCTCGCGGCGCAAGGTGCGGGAGATCATGGCGACGGAGATCGACACGGCGGAGCCGGACACGGATCTGCGGGAGGCCGCGGAAATGTTGATCGAAAACAAGATCGGGTGCCTTCCCATCGTGGAAGGCGCCCACCTCGTCGGGATTCTGACGGAGGCGGACTTCGTCCGGCGGTTCCTTGAGAAGGGATAGACGCGGCGGCCCCAGGGAGGGAAGGGAAATGGAAGCGACGAGCCCTGATGTCGAGACCATCCTGGTGGAGCGCCCTCGGGTCTCGAACCGGATCGATGCGAAGGGGGGCCCGATGAAGATCCTGGTCGCGACCGACGGCTCGCGAGGAGGCGATGCGGCCCTGCGGCTGGGGGCGCGGCTGGCGTCCCGAGACGAGCGCCCCGCCTTGACCGTCGTCACCGTCGGGCGCCCGGCGGACGGCGAGCCGGAAGCGCTCCAGAGAGCTTCCCGGCAGCTCCAGGAGCGGGGGATCTCGGCCAAGCTCCGGCACGTCCACGCGACCTCCCACGCCACCGTTCCGGAGACGATTGCGCGGGAGGCGGAGAGACTCAGAGCGGAACTGGTCATCGTGGGCAGCGAGGGCCGGGACACGCTTCAGGAGTGGGTCGTGGGCGGCGTCGCCCTCCGTCTCATCTACCTGTCGCGCTGTCCGGTTCTGGTGGTCCGCGCGGCTCGGAGGCGGCGTCCGCAAGCGCGATAGAATCGGACACGGAACCGAGCCGTGTCGGACTTCGATCCTCTCGAGAAGATCGCACGCAGCGGCGAGGCCGTCTTTGCGATGGACTCCGCCGACCGGATCATCCTCTGGAACAAGAAGTGCGAGGAGCTGCTTGGCCGCGCGGCCAAGAGCGTCCTCGGGAAACGCTGCGACGAAGTGATGGGCGGGCGAGACGCGAGCGGCAACGTCTATTGCTATCGCAACTGCCCGGTCGCGCACCAGGCGCGCGAGCAGCCCTCCGATCCCGTGCATCGGTTCCCGCTCTCGGTGGAGGTCGGCGGCAAACGCAAGTGGATCGACGTCTCCCTGTTCGCCATCCCCTCCTACCATCCCGCCCTCTCGTCCGTGGTCCACGTCCTGCGCGGACAGGAACAGGCGCCGTCCCCTCTCGAGACCGAGCTCGCCAAAGAGTCTTCGACCCGCGAGCCGCTCTGGCCGATGACGACGAAGGCGGGTCAGCCGATCGAGCTCTCCAAGCGCGAGAAAGAGATCCTTCGCTGCCTTTCGGAAGGCCTCTCGACGGCGGCGATCGCGAAGCAGCTCTTCATCGCGCCCGTCACCGTACGCAACCACGTCCAGAGCATTCTGCAAAAGCTGGACGTCCACACGAAGCTCGCCGCGGTCGTCTTCGCGTACCGGCACGACCTGATCTGAACCGCGCGAGAGGCGCGGGAGCCCCTCCGCCGCTCCGGCCCCGGAGCCCCGTCACCCGATCGAGACGGGCGACCCGGTCAGGTCCAGGTGGAACTTCTCGAGCGTCTCGTTGTCGAACATGTTCCAGCCGTCGCAGGCGCAATGCTCCCGGGTCTCCAGGTCGCAGCAGAGCGTCGTCCCGGTGACTTCCTGGCGCGCGAGGTGATAAAGGCTCACGACTTCCTCGAGCTCCTCGCGGGAGGCGGTCGGCCGCCGGCGTGCGATCCAGTCGAATCGGCGGCGGAACTCGCCGTCGGACATCCCCTGGAACCCCCTGCAGAAGACCCCGTACTGCCGCGCGGCCGCGCACGCGCAATGCTCCCCGTCGGTCAGCGCGGCGAGACGTTCCCGGATCCGCGCAATGGCCTTGGGACGCGTCAGGTGCTCGATCGGGAGGATCGCTTCGTTGGTCATGGCTCCCTCCTCGGCCGGGCGGGAGGCCGCTCCAGGCGCGTCCCGCCGAGCTCAGTTCCCGGCTCCGCCATCACTTCGCTCCCGGTAGAGACGAATGTACTCCCCGACCAGGATCGCGGCGGGGTAGAAGATCTCCTCCTCCTGTTGGACGTGGGAGATCAGCTTCGTGGCGAATTGTGCCCAGCCGGCGTGTTTCTCCTCCGCCGCCGCGCGCATCAGACCGGCGAGCGCGTCGACGATCCGGCGGTGTTCCTCGAGCATCACGGGCAGCTCGGCCTTGAGGCCCTGGGAGGCCTTCAGTACGCGGTCGATGTCCGGGCTCTGGGCCAGGGCGGCCTCGCCCCGCGCAAGAAGGGGCAGGAAGCGCAGGGCCGGCATGGCGTAGCGCTCCTCCATCGTCATGTGCGGGAAGAGCACCTCCATGACGGCCCGCGCCGCCCGCCCCGTTTCGCCGCCCGCTTTCTCCGCGCGGAGCAGCTCCTCTCGAAGGTCCTGATGCGCGCTCCTCGCGGAGCCGGCTGCGGTCTCGTTCATGGTTGCCGACCCTATCGCCATTTGCGTTCGAGCCGCTGCGGATAGACCAGGATCCAGGCGCCGTAGGAGATCGCCTTGCGCCCCGGCTGCTCCAGCGTGACGGTCACCAACCGCTTGCCCGCGTCCGGGAAGACGGTCCGAACGGGGTTCCCGAAAACCGGCTCCCGGCCGCCGAAGTCCCAGGCAACCACGGATCCTTCCAACGGCGTGCCTTTGAAGACCGCGATGAAGGACACCGGCACTTTCGCCTGGATCTTCGAGTCGACCTCGAAGAACACCTCCACGGCGCCGCCTTCGGGCCCCGGAACGGGCTTCGAGTCTTCGACGTCCAGGACCATCGAGTCCGCCAGGGGCTTGATCCCCGGCTGCCAGACCTCCACCTCGACGGCCTTCTGACCAGCCCGCTCGAAGACGATTCGCACCGGGTTTCCGACCGCCTTCTCCTCGGAAAAGTTCCAGGCGACGGTCGTGCCGGGGAGGGGCGTGCCTTTGAAGACGGCATAGAAGATGACCGGCTCGCCCGCGACCGGTTTCTCGGGCTCGACGGCGATGAAGACGGCCACGGCACCCGGATCGTCCTGCAGATCCTCGAGCGGAGCGGACCGGGCCGGAGTCGGGACGGCCGCTAACACGGCGGCGAGTAACAGAAGGACCAGGCGGGCCCGTGTCATGAGAGACCTCCTCTCGTCATGCGGCCAGCCTCCCGCGGGCAGGCGGCGCCCCCCTGATCCATCTGCATCAATTCGCTCGGGCGGTAGGGACGAACGCCCCACGGGGGCGGTCGAGGCCGGGCCTGGTGGCGCACCGAGCTATGACGGACGTCATGGACCAACGATGGCTCCTGCGGAATCCTCGCCCCATGGACCCCCAAGCGCCGATCGACCCGAAGCAGCCGGTCCGGGAGATCCTGGACCGCTACCCGCACCTGCGCTCCGCCCTCGCGTCGCACGGCCTCGAGGCCTGCTGCGGCGGGCAGCATTCGCTGGAGCAAGCCTGCAGGGCCAAGGGCGTGGACCTCGCCGAGGTTTTCGGCGACCTGCAAGCCGCCCACGCCGCCGTCGAAGCGCACAGCCTCGTTCCCCCGGCGATGTCCGTTCGCGAAGTGCGTCGACGATTTCCCGCCACGATTCCCGTGCTCGCCCGCTACGGCCTGGGCGACTGCGGCGGCGAAGAGGGGCCCGACGAGCCGCTCGCCTGGTTCGCGACGGTCCACCGCCTGCCGCTCGAGGAGTTCCTTCGGGACGTCCGCGCGGCGGCCGCCAAGGACGCAGCCGCTTCGCCCCCGCCGCCGGCTTCCGAGGCCGCGGCCCGCCCGTTCTCGCCTCACTTCATCCTGGGATCTCTCGCCCTGACCCTCACGCTCGGGGCAACGACCGGGATGATCAACCTGCTCCGCATCGCGGCCGGGGCCGACGTGCCGATCTCTCACCGCCAGATCCACGGTCACACGCAGGTTCTGGGATTCGCGACGCTCTTCCTCATGGGAATCGCCTTTCACGCACTCCCGCGCATCCTGGGAATCGGCGGCGCGCGCCCGCGCTTCGTGCGCGCCGCGTTCTGGCTGATGTTCTCGGGCGTCATCCTGCGCAACGCCGGTCAGCCGCTCGGCTTCTATCCGGCCGGGCGGCTGATGTCGCTGCTCTCGTCGCTCGCGGAGGGGGCCGCGGCGCTGCTCTTCGCGCGGTTCGTCTTCGCGCTGCTCTCCGCCGTTCGCGATGGCAAGTACGATCGCTCCGATCCGCTGCTGCGCTTCGTCGCCGCCGGAACGCTCTACTTCGTCCTGGCGATGGCGATCAACGCCGCCCAGGGGATCTGGCTCGCGGGGAATCTCGAGACGGCCCTGCCCGCCCCGCTGGCCGAGCCCTTCTACTTTCTGGCGTTGCAAGGGTTCCTGCTGGCCTGGATCTACGGTTTCGGCAACCGGCTGGTCTCGCTGTTCCTGGGTGTGGGCCCCGCGAAGCGGGCGACACCGCAGATCGCTCTGATCTTTCAGGCGGCCGGCCTCGCGCTCGGCGGCGCGGCGTTCCTGCCGTGGTTTTCGCATGGGAGCGAGCGGTGGCTGCACGACGGCGGCCAGGCGCTTCTCGCCCTCTCCGCCGCGGTCTACCTGATCGGCCACGGCTTCCTCTGGCGCCACGCGATCTTCCCGGCGATGCGTGTGCCCGGCGCGCCCATGGTCGCGATCCGGCTCGCCTTCGGGTGTCTGGGCCTCTGGTCGCTGCTCTCGCTGTCCGCCGTCGTCGTCGGGGCCGCGACCGAGTTCCCCGCGCGCAACCTCTGGTGGAGCGACGCGGCGCGACACGTGTTCTCGATCGGCTTCCTGACGCTCCTGATCGTCGGGATGAGCTTCCGAGTGCTCCCCGTCTTTTCGGGCAAGGCGCTGTGGTCTCCCCGGCTCGCGTACGCGACCTACGCGCTGATCCTGCTGGGGACCGCGATGCGCCTGCTCCAGTACCCGGCCGCCTTCGCGCCGGTTTTCTACGAGATCGGGTCATACATGGGCGTCCCGGTCGTGCTGGCCTTGCTTGCCTTCACGTTCAACCTCGTCCGAACGATGCGGTCGGGGCCGCACGCGCCGCGCTCGGAGGCCCGGCGCGGCGCCCCGGCCGTTCGCGTCTCGACGCTGCCCGTTCGGAATTGATGCGTTCACATCAAGACGGCCTCGCCGCCGCGGGCTAGCGTGATGGTCGTGAAGAAAACGGGAACGGGCACGGGGAACGGACAACACAGACCGGCGGACTCCGTTCGCGGTCTGGGCGCTCTTGCGCCGATCACACCGACCCCTTGGCTCGTTTTCGGTCCGGCGTGCCTCGGCCTCGCCGGACTATGCCTGTTCGTGTTGCCGGCCGAAACCGGCCGCGACTTCGCCGCGCCCCCGAGCGGCGAAGAGTCGCCGAGGGACTCCGGGATCGCGCCTCCGGCCGATCGAGCGGCGTCCGCCTGACGCCGCTCCCGGCCGGGAGGCTCGCGATGGCCGCCGTGCCCCAGGGGGACCACTAGAATCGCGCCGTGCCGGCGCGAGTCCCGATTCCCTTCGACGCGATTCCGATCCTCTCCCACCTCGGTCCGGAGGACCGCGCCGCGCTCTCCCCGCTCTGCACGCTCTCGGCCTTCGAAAAGGGGGAGACCCTCTTCTCGGAGGGCGACGCCGCGGAGCGGATCCACCTCCTCTTCGTGGGGCGCGTCAAGATCGTCAAGGCCGGGCGGGACCGGGACCTGATCCTCGAGATCCTGGGGCCCGGCGAGCCGGTCGGGGCGGTCGCGGTCTTCGAGCGTCGCCCGTTTCCCGCCACGGCGATCGCCCTCGAGCCCTGCGGCGTGGTCTCGATTCCGGAGCGTGAGTTTTTCGCGCTGATCGAGAAGCGTCCCGAGATCACGCGGCGGCTGCTCGCCGGACTGACCCTTCGACTGATGTCCCTCAACCGCCGCCTGGCGGACATGACCGGTTCGGTCGAATTCCGCGTCGCACGGCTCTTCGAGACTCTCGCGGATCGGATCGGTCGCAAGGGCGAGGCCGGGATCGAGGTCCCGCTCGTGCTGTCGCGTCAGGAGATCGCCGACCTGGTCGGCACGACGATCGAGACCGCGATCCGGGTGATGAGCCGCTGGCAGAAGGACGGCGTCGTCGAGACCGAGAAGAAGGGCTTCCTCATCCGAGACCTCGCGGCCCTCCGGGAGATCGCCCCGCAGGACTGAAGGGATCAGGCGGCGCGCGGGCGCCGCTTCCAGGCGGTGTAGGGCCGCGCCAGCCGCCGCAGCGCCGCGAGACGCCAGGCGTAGAGACGCGTCGAGAGACCGGGCGGGGCCAGGGCGGCGGCCTCCTCGGGCTGGACGACGAGCGAGACCTCGATCGGCAGGATCCCGATGGGAAGCCGCGCGTCGCGGCAGGCCGTGTAGAGGTGGGCGAACACTTCCTTCATGTCGTCGGGGTCCGGCGGCGGCGTGTTCTCGAGCTCGCTGCCGACGGTCGGTCGGAAGATGCAGACCGTCGGGAAGGCGCCCGCCGCGACGATCCGATCGATGCCCCTCTTGGTCGCATCGGTCGATTCGAGGCCCGCGATGATCTCGCCCGAGACGCGGCCGGGGCCGAGCTTCCTCGCCGTGTACTCCATCGCCTCGAAGAAGCCCTGCTGCCCGTGTGTCTGGGCCTTGCCCGGGCAGAGCCGCGCGAAGACCTCGGGATCCTCGAACTCGTAGCAGAAGGAGAAGTGGTCCGCGCCCGCGTCGATCAGGGCGTCGTACTCATGGAACATCCGCTTCGGCACCGGCATGCACTGCACGCCGATGAAGCCCCCGACGCGCTCGCGAACCGCCTTGACGAAGGGCTCGCACTGCCGCAGGCCGTGAATCGGCTCGAGCTTGTCCACCTCCTCGAAGTGATAGCCGGTGTTGAAGTGGGTGAAGATCGATCCCGACTCGGACTTCGCGGCGGCGGCGACCTCGACGACATCCTCGACGTTCTTTCGCGCCTGCTCCACCACGCCGACGTTTTTCCCGGTCGTGCAGAACTTGCAGGCGCGCGAGGGCTTCGTCGCCCAGTAGAGGCAGGCGTTGGAGACGTAGATGCCGAGGTAGTTGCCCTGCAGGACGCCGACGCGGCTCATCTCCACGCCCGAAGAGGTTCGCCGGGAGTACCAGGAAGGCTCGGGGGGAAGCTCCACGACATAGCAGTCGGCTTGCCGCTCGTCGACGAGCCGGTAGCCCTCCGGTTCCCGGAAGAGCAGGAAGGGGGAACGTGCGGCGAACGCCTCCGCGACCGGCACGTTCACCCAGATCTTCTTGCGCCACCCGGGCAGGACCAGCTCCAGCCCCGAACCCAGCCCCGCACGCGTCCGCGCGATCCTTCGGCCGTCTTCCCCGAGCTCGCAGGACGGGTCGATGCGGATTCCCCGGCAAAAGAGCTCGATCTCCAGCTCGACGGGCTTGAGCATCCCCCACCTCCCGTTTGCGAATTCTCGCGGCCGCGTTCCTCCCTCTCCATGACGCGGGTCATGCGGGAGGCCCTTCCGATTCTCCTCGCGCCGCCGAGGGCCATTTGATCCGTTCGCATCATTCGCGCGGCTTTCCCCCCCGGCCAGACTCCTCCGGTCGGGCCGAAATGGCCGAAAGAGAGAAAACCGATCACGGCATGACGCGCGTCATATCGCGGCCTGTCCGCGAGACAGAAGCTACGAATCGGGAGGCCGCTTGAGAGATGCCCCGGGAACCGAGATCCGCAGCGAGGAGTTCCTCTCGCGCCGCGATGTGGCGCGCCTCTTCGGCGTCTCGGTGTCGACCGTGACGCGGTGGGCGCGCCTCGGTCTGCTCGCCGCGGTCCGAACGCCCGGGGGCCACTACCGGTTCCCCGCCGCCGAGACGCGGCGCGCGGCACGCCAGAGCGTCGCGGGCGAGCTGGTGCGGCTGGACTGACGACGATGGCGATCCCGACGCGGCTCCCCGACATCGTCCACTGGAAGGCACAGGTCAAGTGTCAGATCGGCTGTCCGGTCGCGACCGACGCGGGCCGCTACGTCCAGCTCATCGCCGAGGGGCGCGACGAGGACGCCTACCTCGTTGCCCGCGCGCCGAACCCCTTCGCTTCGGTCTGCGGCAGGGTCTGCGCGGCACCCTGCGAGGACGCCTGCCGCCGCGGCGCGATCGACGCGCCGATCTCGATCCGCGCCCTGAAGCGGTTCGTGACGGAACGCTACGGCGTCGAGTCCGTCCGGCCCGACACACAGAACCGCCTGCGCGCGGCGCTCGTGGAGGAGGGCAACCGGTATGCGGGTCACCTGCCGGTCCACCCGCAGCGTTCCGACCGCGCCGGCGCGTCGCGCAAGGTCGCCGTGATCGGCGCGGGACCCGCGGGGCTCTCCGCCGCGCACGACCTCGCCCTGCTCGGCTATGCCGTGACCGTCTTCGAGGCCGCCGAGGAGCCGGGCGGCATGATGCGGTTCGGGATCCCCGAGTACCGCCTGCCGCGAACTCTGATCCGCGCCGAGATCGACAAGATCCTCGCGCTCGGGGTGACCCTGCGCGGGCGGACGCCGCTCTCGGAGAGCTACGGGCTGCGTCACCTGCGGGAGGAGGGCTTCGAGTCGATCTTCCTTTCCGTCGGGGTTTCCAAGGGGCGCGACCTCCAGGTCGAAGGCGTCGGCAAGGACGGCGTGGTCAAGGCCGTCGACTACCTGCTGAACGTCAACCGCGGCTATCGGCTCGATCTGGGCCGACGCGTCGTCGTCATCGGAGGGGGCTTCGTCGCCTTCGACGCCGCGCGCACCGCCTTGCGCCTCGGGCAGGAGAGCCTCACGGAAGAGCTCGCCCGCGAGGGAGACGCCCGGATGAAGGAGGCCCTCGACTCCGCGCGGGCGGCGATGCGCGGCGGCGCCGCCAAGGTCACGATCGTCTCGCTCGAGAGCTTCGAGGAGATGCCGGTCCTGAAAACCACGCAGGGGCGCGAGGAGTTCGAAGAGGCCAGGAAGGAAGGCATCGAGTTTCGTCCGCGCCTGGGGCCGAAGCGGTTCCTCGGGGACGATCGTCTCGAATCGGTCGAGCTCATGCGCGTGACATCGGTCTTCGACGAGAAGGGACGGTTCGCGCCGCAATACGACGAGTCCTCGCTCGAGACCATCGAGGCCGACAGCTGCGTGCTCGCGATCGGGCAGAAGGCCGACCTCTCCTTCCTGCGGCCCGAGGACGGGATCGCGCTCTCGCCGGCCGGCACGATCCGCGTGGACACCGAGACGCTCGCGACCTCCGCGCCCGGCGTGTTCGCCGGGGGGGACGCGGCCTTCGGCCCGCGCAACCTGATCGAGGCGGTCGCCAACGGGAAGCGCGCCGCGCGATCCATGCACGAGTTCCTTTCGCGGGAGGGCGCCCGAACGAAGGTCTCGCTCGAGATCGAGAAAATCCCGACCCCGCGCTACCGCATGGCGGCGGGCTTCGAGATCTTCGACCGGGAGACTCCTCCGACGCTGGAAATCGGTCGCCGGACCGGCATCGCGGAGGTCGAGACCGGCTATGGCGAGGCGGAGGCGCGCCGACAAGCGGCCCGCTGCCTCGTCTGCCACGTCCAGACGATCTACGACCCGGAGAAGTGCGTCCTCTGCAACCGCTGCGTGGACATCTGCCCGGAGTACTGCCTCGCGCTGGTCCCCTTCGAGGAGCTCGATCTGCCGGAAGAGGAGCGCCGCGCGCTCGAGACCCGCGCCGAGGCGGGGGGCCTGCCGCTCACCGCGATGATCAAGGACGACGACCGCTGTATCCGCTGCGGCCTCTGCGCGACCCGCTGCCCGACCGACGCCATGACGATGGAGAAGTTCCAGATCACGGAGCGCTTCGCCGCGGGAGCGGCGTGACGGGGGTGCCATGAAGTTCCCGGAAGGTCGCCGCGAGTTCCTCGTCAAGCTCGGAATCGGGAGCGGGCTAGCGGCCCTGGCCGCCCAGGGCGTCGCGTCCATGCGCTCGCTCGTCCCCAACGTCTCCTACGATGCCCCGACGACCGTCAAGCTCGGGATGCCGAACGACTTTCCGGAGGGGATGAAGTTTCTGCCCGACCAGCGGCTCTTCGTCTTCCGCGAGGGCTCGACTTTCCACGCCGTCTCGGCCGTCTGCACCCACCTGGGCTGCACCGTACGGGCCGAGGCGCTGTCCCAGCCGGAGACCCGGCCCGTCGAGGGCAAGCCCTTGAGGATGACCCACCAGTTCCTCTGTCCCTGCCACGGCTCGAAGTACTCCGGCGACGGCGGCAATGTCTCGGGCCCGGCGCCGAAGCCGCTCGCCTGGCACCACCTCTCGATCGCCCCGGAGGACGGCCAGCTCGTG
>DATBIJ010000224.1:0-1994 GCA_036557025.1 Thermoanaerobaculia bacterium
GCGCTGACCGCACGGACGGGCAGCGCAGCCGTGTGCTTCTGCCGCGAAAGGCGCTCTTCCTCGACGGCAAAGACGACCTCGCCGTCGCACACGAGCGCGACCGCAGAGTCGTGGCCGACGAAACGCAGCCCGAACTTGCGAAAGTAGAGATCCGCGTTGGCGATCCCCGAAAAGCCGAGGACGATCATGGCTGGCGGACACCGGCGTCCACCAGCTGCCGGCGCAGCTCCGCGACGTCGTCGCAGGAGACGTCGTAGAGGACGGCCTGCGCCTTCGGGTCGACCGGCTCCGACGCCTTCGCGACCATCCGCTGGGCACGGTCGCGGGTCCGCAGCCAGGCCCGCACGGGCTCGGTCCCGCCTTCCGCCGTGTGGGAGTTGCCGCCCTCGAAGCCGAGCTTCGCGTAGAACGCGATCGAGCGCGGGACGCTGGAGACGAAGGCCATAGGGACGAGCGAGCGGATCTTCATCGCCTTCTCGCCTCCCGTTGACGCTTCGCCACTGCCACGGCCTGAGGCGGCGCGGCCAGCAGCGCATCGGGAGGGCAGGGCTCCCAACTCGAGACGCCGGGCACGATCTCGTGCAGCTCCCACTCTTCCGGCCGCCTCCAGGCGATCCGAAGAAACGAAATCGCGATCCGGCCTTTCTCTTGCCAGTCGCTCATCAGATCCGCCGGGCTCGGGGACAGGATTCCGCCGACGCTGAAGGCAACCCGGCGCCGGGCGAGCCCGTCGCAGATTTCGAGCAATTCGGTCTCGGACCGGTAGGAGATTCCCGTGCCGTCGCTCAGCCGCAGATGCCCGCGATCGGGCGCCGGGATCCAGTCGAGGAAGGTCGGCGCCTTGCCCTTTCCGGCGGCGCATCGATAAGTCGGCCGGACTCCCGATCCGCCGGATCGCACCTCCCTGGCGGATCGAGTTCGCGACCCCATCCACCGCAGTTCCTCGGAGAGGCGACCCTCCCTTTGCAGGAGCCGCAGGTACGAGGCCTCGTCCCGCCCCGCCTTCGCGCGACACACGGCGACAACGTGGCGCTTTTCGTCGGGCGGCCATCGGCCCAGATCCGGGATCAGATCCAGCACGAGCGCCAGATCCGAGAAGGCCTTCTCCTCGAGCGCGCTCCAGCTCTCGAGCCGCACGCCGAGCTTTCGCGCGACGCTTCGAGACGACGCCCGCCGGATCTTCTCCGCGTCGCCGCCGAACTCGCGCGCCATGCGCCGGTCGACCGCCAGACCGAGGTTTCGGATGTGGAAGCGATCCCAGGGACTCGTGACGCTCGGCGGGTACTCCCACAGGATGTTGCGCTTCGCGAGACGGCGCAGCGTGCGGGCCGGCGTTCGGTAGCCGCGCCGAGCCGCGATCTTCTTCTCCTCGCGCTCGGTCAGACGCATCAGCGCCCGATCCGTCGGCCGGAATCCCAGCTTCCGGTAGAACCAGAAGGCGCCGGACTGGATCGCCTCCTCGTTGTGGTTGCCGATCTGGTAAGGGTCGATCGAGAAGGAGGTCACGCCGAGCAGCCGGTGGAACATCCGCAGGATCTGGGCGTAGATCCAGGCGGACTCGCCGTTTCGGAAGGTGTAGTAGATGTTGACGCCCATCTCGATGCGTGCGCCGAAGGCGATCCCCTCGATGTAGCCGACGGGGACGCCGTTGCGGACGATGAAGCCGCCGTAGGCGGAGCGCAGCGGGAGGCGCTTCTCGGGCAGGACGCCGACGAGCAGGATCTCCGTGCCGCGCCCCACGTCCGCCGAGACGACCGTGCGCGGGTCCGCAAACGTGAAGGTGTAGAACTCGCGGTAGCGCGCCGCGGTCGCCGCGCGCATCTGATCGATCGCGCGCTCCCCTTCCCGGCGACTCAGGCGCCGGAGGCGAAGGCGCGAAGCGGACAGCTCCCGCTCGAGTGAGACCTCCTCGCGGCCCATCAGCGGTGCGTCCTGGAAGAACCGTCTGGGGCCCGGACGGCGCATCCGCGTGCGCGTCGCCGAGGAGTTCCCCA
>DATBIJ010000225.1:0-1769 GCA_036557025.1 Thermoanaerobaculia bacterium
CGTCACCCCGCGCGTCAGGTCTCGAATCCAGACGTCGACGTTTCCCGTCCGGGCATCGACCTGGCTGAAGGCCAGCCGGTCACCCGATTTCGACAGCGATGGGTTGTTGATCTCGCCCGCGTCGCCCTCCAGGCCGAGCTCCTGGCCCGCCCGGTTCATCCAGAGCAACCGGCTTCCGGATTCGCCGGTGCGATACGCGAGAACGCCGTCGCGGGAGACCGAGAACCTGGCCAGCCCGACGGAGTCCGTCCCGATCTGTTCCGCGAGCGGCTTGGGCTCCCCCTTCGTCTTTCGCGATTTCCAGTCGAAGGGCTGCGCCACGAGCGTCCGGTCGCGGGCGAACAGGAGATATCCCGGCGGCGCGTAGGTCACGAGGGTCTGGGCGGGGCCCAGAAGGACCGTCTCCGTCGAGTCCAGGACGCCGATCCGGTACGCGTTGTCCTCCGGCCGCTGGCCCGTGGCCAGGTAGAGGAAGTGGCGGCCGTCGGGGAGAAACTCCGGCCATCCGACCGAGGTCTCCTTGCGCGACGCCTCCTGCTTGGCGGCCACCGTCGGCGTCCCGCCGGATGCGGAGACGCGGAAGATCGGGTCGGCGCCCGTGCCGTCGTAGAGTATGACGCCCTCGGGGCTCCAGGTCCCGTCGGCGCCGGTCGGGGCGTCGCAGATCTTCTGGGGCGGGCCCCCGGAGATGTCGATCTTCTTCAGCTTGCCCTCGGCGAAGAAACCGAGGAACTGGCTGTCGGGGGACCAGAAGGGTCGGGTGGTTCCCTCCGTGCCGGCGAGCGGCCGGGCCTCGAGGGCGTTCAAGGGCCGCAGCCACACCTGAATCTTCCCGGATTTGTCGGTCGCGTTGAACGCGACGATCTTTCCATCCGGCGAGAGGCGCGGGGCGTCGACGGCGGTGACGTCCTCCGGCACCGGGATCTCGAAGCGCAGCATCCGCGGCGGCGCCGGGGCGCGGCGCACGAAGCCGAAGGCCAGGAGACCGGCCGCCAGGATCGCCGCGCCCGCGACGGCCCATGCGAGCTTCTCGCGGCTCTTGCGGCGCGCGGCGACGGGCGCGGGCAGTCCCGCCTGCGAGCCCCCCTCGGCGACCCACTGGAGCTGAAGCCGCACGTCGTGCGCGGTCTGGAAGCGGTCGTCGGGATCCTTGGCGAGGCAGGTGCGGATCACGCGGGAAAACGCCGGCGGGATCATCGGCGCGACCTCGGAGACCGAGGTCGGGTCGTCGCGCAGGATCGAACCGATCAGCGAGGCCTGGCTCTTGCCGGAGAACGCCTTCCGGCCGGTCGCCATCTCGTAGAGGATCGCTCCGAGCGCGAAGATGTCGCTTCGCGCGTCGGCCTCGCCGCCTTCGAGCTGCTCCGGCGACATGTACTGGTAAGTTCCGAGGATGGTGCCGCGCTCGGTCAGCGGGATGCTCGCCTGCGCCTCGGTCGCCAGGTGCGAGGAGTCCGAATGGACGCCGGAGCCGGGAGGCGCGAGCTTCGCGAGCCCGAAATCCAGCAGCTTCACGCCGGACTTCGTCAGCATGATGTTGCCCGGCTTCAGATCGCGGTGGACGATGCCCTGCCGGTGCGCCTTCTCCAGCGCGTCGCAGATCTGGATCCCGTACGCAAGCGCCTGATCCATCGAGAGGGGCCCCTTCAGCAACCGGTTGGAGAGCGTCTCGCCCTCCAGCAGCTCCATGACGAGGTAGTCGACGCCGCCCTCGCGGCCGACGTCGTAGAGCGTGCAGATGTGCGCGTGCGTCAGGGCCGAGATCGCTC
>DATBIJ010000226.1:0-10505 GCA_036557025.1 Thermoanaerobaculia bacterium
CGACGGCCTCGTCGAGGCGCTGGAGGCGCCGGGGGGACCGTGGCTGGTGGCCGTGCAGTGGCACCCCGAGAATCTCGCCGGCGACGGCCCCTCCGAGGCGCTCTTCCGGGAGTTCGTCCGCGAGGCGCGGCGGGCCGCGGATTCCCGGGAGGCCTGAAGGCGGAATCTCGGCGGGGGCCGCGCTGTTGTGGCGCCGTCGTAGGAACGCTGCCATTTTGATGAAGGAGTCCGCGTGATCGAACGCCGCCGCATCGCCCTCTTCTCCCGCTGGGTCTTGCTCCTGGCTGCTGCCGCGCCGCTCTCGGCGCAGGCACCCGCCCAGATCTCCGTGCGCCAGCTCGCCGACGGCGTCTGGGCGGCGGTCACGCCGTTCGGGTCGAACGTCGGGTGGTTCGAGGTCGGCGACGGCGTCGTGGTCGTCGACACGGGCGCCGACGCGGCGACCGCGCGGGCGATCCTTTCCGAGATCGGGGCGACGGCGAAGAAGCCCGTGCGACGCGTCGTGCTGACGCACGAGCACAGCGACCACATCGGCGGCGTCCGGGTGTTCGCACAGGCGGGTGCCGAGATCGTGGCGCAGGAGAAGGGTGCGGGAACCGACCTGTACTTCCTCCAGAGCGCGCCCGACACCGAGGCGACGGGCCCCAAGCCCCCGCGGACGCAGGGGCTGCTGACCTTCTCCGAGCGCATCCTGGTCGTGGGCGGCCCGCGGCGCTACGAGCTCTACTTCCTCGGCGACGCCCACACGAACAACGACGTGCTCGTCTACCTCCCGGACCAGAAGGTGCTCTTCACCGGGGACGTCGTCAACTACAAGCGTCTTCCCTTCCTGCGGTCGGCCTCGTGCAACCCCGAGAGCTGGCAGAAGGCCGTCGAGCGCATCTCCGCGCTGCCGGTGGACCAGGTCGTGCCCGGGCACGGCGAGCCGGGCGCCGACGCGAAGAACGGGATCCAGGATACGGGGGTGTACCTCCGTCGCGTCAACGAGCTCGCACAGATGTTCATCGAGCAGCAGATCCCCGAGGACCTCTACGCCTTCAAGCTGCGAGACCCGGAGAACCGGATCGAGAACGTTCCGGTCACCGACGACCACATCGCCAACGTGACCGCCGCGGTGAAGTGGCGCAAGGCGAAGTACGAGGCGGCCAAGACGACGCCGACGCCCAAGCCGGCGGCTCCCAAAGGCTAGCGGGCGAATTCCGTGGCCCCGGACGCCGGGATCCGGCTCACGCGCACGCCGGATTTCTCGCGGGCCGACATCGCGATCGAGCGGCCGCCGGTCAACGTTCTCGACGTCGAATCGCTCCAACGGCTGGCGCACGAGATCGCGCTGGCTCCGCCCGCCCGGGTCCTCCTGCTGCGCGGCCTGCCGCGCGCGTTTTCCGCGGGCGTCGAGGTCGCGGAGCACGAGCCCGAGCCCTCGAGGATCGCCGCGATGCTCTCCGCCATGCGCGGTGTGCTGGAGTCCCTGCTGGCGGTGGACGCCGTCACGGTCGCCGTGGTTTCGGGTGCCTGTTTGGGCGGCGGAGCGGAGATCGCGTCGGCCTGTGACCTCGTGCTGGCGGCCGAGGACGCGAAGTTCGGCTTCCCCGAGATCCGGCTGGCGTGTTTCCCGCCGGGCGCGGCGGCCCTGCTGCCGGCGGCGGTGGGCGCCGCGCGCGCGGCCGACTGGATCCTGACCGGCCGGAGCTTCTCCGGCGTCGAGGCGGCGCAGGCCGGTCTCGCGGCGAGGGCGCTGCCCGCCGACGCGCTGGAATCCGCCGCCGACGCGCTGGCGGCGGAGCTCACCTCGCGCGGCGCCCGCGCCCTGGCGGCGGCCCGGGATCTCGTGCGCGAGCCCCGACGCCGGGCCCTCGAGCACGTTCTGCCGCGCGCCGAGGAAGCCTACCGAGGGCTGGCGGGCAGCGAGGAGCTGCGCGAGGCCGTGCGCGCCTTCCGCGAGAAACGGTGACACGGTAGCCTACGCCCCACCGATGCTCGTCTACGTCAACGGAACGATCCTGCCCCTCGAGGAGGCGTCGATCTCGCCGCTGGACCGCGGCTTCATCTTCGGGGACGCGGTCTACGAGGTCGTCCGGTTCTGGAAGGGCCGGCCCTATCGCCTGGAGGAGCACGTCGCCCGCCTGCGCGACGGCCTCTCGGCGGTCCGCATCGAGGTGCCGGCCGAGGTGCTCGCCCAGGTCGCACCCCGGCTCGTGGAGGCCAACGGGCTCTCCGCGCAGGACGCGATCGTCTACCTCCAGGTCTCGCGCGGTCCCGCGCCCCGCTCCCACGCCTTCCCGCAGGTCTCGCAGCCGACGGTGTTCGCGTTCGCCCGCGTCAGCGATCCGCCTCCCGCCGGACCGGCGCGGCTGATGCTGATCGCCGACGAGCGCTGGGGCCGCTGCGACGTCAAGGCCGTGCAGCTCCTGCCCAACGTGCTCGCGGCGCAGGCCGCCCGCGACGCGGGGATGCAGGACGCCCTGCTCGTACGCGATGGCCTCGCGCTGGAGACGACGCGCGGCAACCTCTTCGTCCGCGGCGCCGACGGCGTCCTGCGAACGGCGCCCAACGGTCCTCGGATTCTTCCGGGCGTGACGCGCCAGGCCGCCCTCGAGGCGGCGGCGGCCCTCGCGATCCCCGTCGAGGAGCGCGCGGTGACGGTCGAGGAGCTCTTCCTGGCGCGCGAGGCGTTCCTCACGTCGACGACCCTGCTCTGTCAGGCGATCGGGGAGGTGGACGGGCGGCGCATCGGCGACGGCGCCGCGGGTCCAGCGACGAGCGCGATCTCGACGCGGCTGCGCGACGAGTTTCAGGGCGTTCGCTCGGCGGCGCCCGCCGGCTCCTAGCGACCCGCGCCGCGCGGCTCGGGGGAGGACCGCCCTTCAAGACAGCTCGAAGGGCGCATGGCCTTCGAACGTCCGAACCGGCGCGGGCTCGCTCCGCGGCCAGATCGACGGCGCCGCGAGCCGATTGACTTCGACGAGCGGGTCGGAGAGGCGCCGGGCGCGGAGCTCGCGCAGCACACGGACATCCTCGGGCGTCGTGGGGATTCCCGCTTCGAGGTCCAGGAAGCCATCGGCGCTATTCGATCGCACGGAACTTCTCCAGCAGGCCGTAACGTTCGAAGTGGCGGCGGACTTCCTCCCGATCGACGCCTGGCAGTGAGAGCAGGAATCGGACGTCCTCGAGATCGCGGAGGACGCGATCCGGGTCGTTCTTGATCGAAAGCGCCTTCATCGCTGCGAGATGCTCGGGCCGTGGAACGGGGACGTCCCGCCCGCCGGGACCGGGAAAGCGCCGGGCTTCCCCGAAGAGGCGGTCGGCCGTCTCGCCGGCGACGTAGACGATGTCGACGCGGCCCCGGGCGGAGGAGTCATGAAGGTGATTGGAGTACCCGGACGAGCGGTGAAGCGTGCGGTAGCCCAGCCCCTCCAGTCGGGCGATCAGCGCGTCCTGTGCGGCGGCGTCGACGGCGATGTCCAGATCGAGCGTCGTCCGGGCCAGCCCGTAGGCCGCCAGGCCCAGTCCTCCGACGACGGCCCACCGGTGGCGGCCCTCGAGCCACGTCCCGATCTCCCCGAGCGCGGCTTCGAAGTCCATCTTGCGTTCCCCGTCAGCGCGCCGGCGGCTAGGCTTTCGGGTAACGCGCCTCGATCACCGAGGAGATCCCTCCCCGGGAAGAGAAGCGCCCGGTCACGACCATGCGCCGGGGCCGGCAGGCTCTCACGCAGTCCTCCAGGACGCGGTTGACGGCGTTCTCGTAGAAGATCCCGAGGTTGCGGTAGGCGACGATGTAGAGCTTGAGCGACTTGAGCTCGAGGCAGGCCTTCTCCGGCTCGTATCGGATCGTCAGCGTGCCGAAATCCGGGAGACCGGTCTTCGGGCACACGGCGTTGTACTCGGGGATCTCGACCGTGACCTCGTAGCCGTCGTACTGGCTGGGCCAGGTCTCGATCTCGGGCAGGGGATCCTTCAGGCCCGATTCCGCGTGCTCCTTCGAGTCGTCGACCATGAGGCGATGCTACCCCGGGACGGACCGGCGGCCTCGCGCCGTGTCACAATCGCCGCCCGATGACGACGCGCACCCACGATCCCGACCTCTCGCTCTCCGAGACACTGATCCGCGCCGCGCGGGGCCTTCCCCCGGACTCGGTCGCGGTGCAGGAGCTGCTCGAGCGGGTCGGGGAGTCCGGGATGCTTCTGTTCGCCGTGTTCCTGACGGTCCCGTTTCTCGTGCCGGTCTCCGTGCCCGGCGTCAGCACGGTGTTCGGCCTGCTGATCATCCTGATCGGCATCGGCGTGACCGCCAACCGCCTGCCCTGGCTTCCCGCGCGGCTGCTCCAGAAGAAGGTCGCCTCCGGGCCTCTCACCAAAGCGCTCGAGCAGGGCGCGCGCCTCGTCGCGCGAATCGAGAAGCTGCTCCATCCGCGATGGGATGCGCTCGCCCGCGGCGCCGCGATTTCCCGATTCAACGGCATGATGCTGGTCTTCGCGGGAATCCTGTTGATGGCGCCCTTCGGCCTGGTGCCGTTCTCCAACACGCTGCCGGGCCTCGCGATCCTCTGTCTCGCGCTCGGCATGCTCGAACAGGACGGGCTGTTCGTGTTCTTCGGCTACGTGTTGACCGTCGTCACCGTCGTGTACTTCGGCTTCCTGATCTGGGCCGCGTACAAGGCGGGAACCGCGATCTTCGGAGGCTGAGGGCGCCGAGCGAAGCCGGCGCTGCCGCTTCTCAGGCGACGGCCGAGTTGGCGCCGGGGGGCGCCGCGATCCCGTGGACGATCTCGGCCAGCAGGGCGGCGATCTCCGCGGAGTGCTCGCGATCGTGCTCCGCCATCATCCGCGGGATGTCCGAGAGCCGGAGCGGGCCGACGCCGTCCTGGAGTCCCTCGCGCGACCAGTCGTCGACCTCGACCGCGCGAAGCCGCTCGACGTTGCGCCGCCGCGCCAGCGCGAAGACCCCCAGCCCCTCGGCGAGGTCGCGCGCGCCGTAGGCGCGCTCACGGGCGATGCGGGCGCCGTCGAAGTCCGACAGGCGGGGCGAATCCTCGTTCAGAAGCCGGCGGATGCGGACCGAGTAGGCCTCCCGCTCGAGATCGGCGAGATGCCAGACGTGCTCGACCAGGGAGAAGCCGCCCAGGCGCGTGCGCCGCCGCTCCTGGCCGGCCGGCAGGCTCGCCGCCGCCCGGGAGAGCAGGGCCGTCGTGGACTCCAGAGTCAGCAGTATCGTTTCCAGGTCGCGGCGATTCATTGCGGTCTCCATTGGCTTCCACTTTCACTACGCACAGACGATGGAAAGGTTCCAAGAGTTGACGCCCCGGGGGCGTCCGCGCCGGGGGCCAGGGGTGTGTCGGGCGGACACGCCGCGCAATAATCGGCGCCCCGGAATCGACACCCGCCCCCGATAGACTCTCCTCGTGCCGCTGGACGCCATCCGACGTTTCTTCGCTTCCCGCATCTCGAATCCCGAGGAGGCGCCCGCCCGGGACCGGGTCACGATTGCCGCCTGCGCGCTGCTGCTCGAGATCGCGCACGCCGAGGCGGGTCTGGGAGCGGAGGAGCGCGCCCGGATCGAGCGCGCAGCACGCGAGATGGGTGTGGCGGACGAGGACCTCCGCGAGGTTCTCCGCCTGGCCGAGGAGGAACGGCGCGAGAGCGTGGACCTCTACCAGTTCACGCGCCTCGTCGCCGAGAACTTCACGCGCGACGAACGCCTGCGCCTGCTCGAGGCGATCTGGGGCGTCGTGTACTCCGACGGCGCGCTCTCGGCGGTCGAGGGACAGCTCGCCCGCCGGGTCGCCGAGCTGCTCGGCTTCCAGCACCCGGAGGTGCAGAGCGTGCGGGAGAAGGTGGCGAAGGAGAAGGGGTAGGGGGGCGCGAGGTACTCAGGTGCGAGGTGCCAGGTGCGAGGTTCCAGGTTAAGGAGTGTCGCACCTCGCACTTCGCACCTCGCACATAGAACCTGAGACCTCCGCTACCTCACCTCGAACGCGCTCATCGACTCGGCGTTCTTCCCCGCCTCGTCCGAGACCGCGACCTTGAGCACGTAGCGTCCCGGCGCGAGTCCCTCGGGCTTGAACGCAAACGCGATCTTCTGCCCGCCGTCGCGTTCCCCGTCGCTCTGCTTCGGCGAGGCGACGGTCACGGGCCGGGCCGCGCCGTCCGCGCCGAGGATCTCGGCGCGCAGCGAGAGCGGCTTGCCGGATCCCGCGAAGTTGTACGCCGCGAGCGCGACCTTCGCCTCTGTCCCGTTGACCACGGCGGGAAGCGCGGAGGGAATGAAGGACTGTCCGCCGACCGCGAAGGGATACTCGGCCTCCTTGCGCGGGGCGTCCGGACGCGGGGTGCCCTTGACCATGACCCAGCGGCCCGGAGCCTCCTCGAAGAAGGGGGGAAGGACCGTCGCGGGTCCGCCCGGCACGGCCGGGACCTTGATCGTCGCCGACTGGACGCCGGCGCGGCCGGTCGCGGCGTTGCGCACGAGCGCGCGCAGCAGGTAGTCGCCGGGCGGCGCGAACAGCGTGCCGTAGAACTTGATGCCTCCCGACTCGAGCGAAGCCCTCGCCTTCGTGAGGTCCAGACCCATGTCCTGAGTCAGGTAGTCGACGATCGTTCCCTTCGAGTCCGCGAGGTACGCGTAGATCTGGATGCCGGTCTTGTCGCCCTTGTCGTCCGCCAACAAGGACTTGCCCGGGATCTCGAGGATCACCGGAACCTGGTCCACGCCGCCGCCGGCGGGGAACGGCGCCGCGAGCAGGCGCGCGGGGATCTGGTCGTGGACACTTCCCCCGGTGACGAGGTCGCCCGACGCGAGCACCTTCTCGAGCGGGGAGAGCGCCGTGTAGGGCTTGGGCTCGTAGTAGCCCGATCGCGCCGAGACCTTCGCGCCCGGAGTCTTCACCTTGATCTTGAGCGCGTGAAAGGTCCCCGGCTTGTCCAGCTTCTTCGGCTGGAAGGCGAGCACGTAGACCAGGCCCGTACGCTCGACGATCTTCGCGAGCTCCCCGCTCAGGTCGTTGGCGTTGCGCACGAGCTCGCCGCCGGTCTCCGCGGAGATCGCGTAGAGCGAATCGGTTCCCTTGGCGGCGCGCTCGGCGACGTCTCCTTCCGCCCGCAGCCCGCTGATGTCGACCGCGTGCACCACGCTGTCGGAGCGGTTGAAGAAGGAGAGCGCCTCCACCAGGCGGCCGCGCGTGGAGGAGGAGCCGAAGCGCGCGTCGCTGTCGATCTTCCAGATCTCGCCGGTGACGGAGGCCTCGTTGGCGGTGTCCTGCGTGGGGGAGGTCTGACCCAGAGGCGTCGCCGTCTGGCCGGCGTTGCCCATGATCAGGCGCGGATCGAATCCCTCGGAGAAGTAGAGGACGTGCTTGCGTCCGCGGACCGAGTCGAGCGCGGCGCCGAGGCCCGCGAAGGAGTTCATGAGCTGTGCGATCTTGCCGCGCTCGCGGTCGTCGGTCGAGCTCTGCTGCATGCGCTGGGTCTCGTTGAGGTTCTCGCGAAGGATGGCGTCGGTGTCGCCCCGCCCTCCCGAGGTCAGCCCGCCGGCGTCCCGCAGGCCGGGAGGCGCCACCGAGAACAGCAAGGGATCGGGAGAGCGGTAGATTCCTTCCGCGGTGTAGCCCAGGTTCGTGATCGCGAAGGCGAGCTGGTCGCGGTCCTGGGTGAAGTTGGCGAGGAGCCTCCAGCCGTTCATCACGGAGTAGCTCGCGACCGCCGCGAGATCGTTTTCCTTCATGCCGTTTCGGACGAAGTCCTCGGCTCCCTTCCTGGCGCGCAGGGTCCCGTTGGGGCTGGCGTAGGTGAGATCGAACACCACGAGCCAGAGCCTCCGGGCGACGGGCGGCGGCGCATCGGGGAACGGGCTCCCTGGCGTCACCGCGGCTCGGGCCACGTTCAGATCGACGGCGTCGACGCCGAGGATGTCGACCTTCTTGCCGTCGTCGAGCATCTCGAAGTCGGCGGCGGTCAGGCCCGCCAGCGGCTTGCCGTCCTTCCCCACGACGGAGACGGGGATCTCGATGACGGTCGCCCCCGCCCGCTCGGTCACGGTCGGAGCGGTCTGGGATCTCGCCGGCAGGCTCGGCAACGTGATGGCCGCGGCGAGAATCACCGCGAGGGCGGCGCGCCGCGGGGAGAGCGTGCGAATCATGGGTATTCCTCCACGCGCAAGCCTAACTCGTCCCCGTGTCGGAGGCGTGGCGCGGGGACGAATTTTCCCGTCCTGCGAGGAGGCCGGTTCGTCCGCGATCTCAGCGTCCGGCGCCGCCGCCGTAGTCCGAGAAGGTGGACTCGCTGCGATAGGCCTTCTTGACGAAGAGCAGGCCCCCCTCGCCGGAGACCTTCACGCGCGAGAGCGCGGGGCCGCCGAAGGACTCGAGCCCGTAGACCATCTCGACGTCCATGCGGGTCACGTGGCGGGGATTCTTCGACGGCCGCATTCGGATCCAGCGTGCCGTTCCCGAAGCGGGATCCACCGAGGCCTCGCCGACGAACAGCTCGGGCGACGCGGCGCCGAGAGGCGCGAAGGCCACGCGCAAGAGCGCCGAATCCTCCGGGTCGGGTCCCGTGATCGTGAAACGGTAGCGGGGCAGACCGTCCGCCGTGAAGGGGGAGGAGACGCGGAAGGAGCGGGAGGAAGTGTCCTCTTTCCCCGAGGACTTCGCCGAAGCCTTCTCGCGCCGCTCTTTCTCATGCGCGAGCACGTCTTTGCCGTCGCGAACGAACCGCCGAAGCTCGGTGATCTCCACGCCGTCCTTCTCGAAGCGCCGCTCGACCGATTCGGAGCGGGACTCCACCGCTCCCTTGCCGTCGAGCTGCTCGGAGGAAGTGGTCATCGTGACGCCGGACTTCGAGAGAGCCTGCACGCGGGCCGAATGCTCGGTCAGCCGGCGCAGCAGCGCATCGAGGTCCTCCCCCGGCGTCGCGGGGCCGGCCGCGAGCCGTACGAACACGGCGAGGAGGGCCGCGGCGCGCATCGCTACTCCTCGTTCTCCTTGCGCTTGTTCTCGGGAATCCTCTCGAAGGGCGTCTCGAGGTCGGCGGCCACGTAGGCCCACACGGCCACCGTCGCCACGGCACGATCGAGCGACGCGGGCTCGAGCTTGTCCGGTGTGTCGTTCGCCGTGTGGTGGAGATCGAAGTAGCGCGTCGAGTCCTGTCGGAGGCCGAAGAGGGGTACTCCCGCCGGCAGCAGCCGCGAGATGTCCGCCCCGCCGCTACCCTTCGCTTCGAGCGTCAGCGACGCGACCGGGGCGAGCAGCGTCGCGATCGCGACGACCGCGGGCTCGGCGGAGGCGCCGGCGTTCCAGGACAGCCCGTTGGGAAGCCCGCTCCCCGCGTCCGCCTCGATCGCGGCGACGTGCCGCGGCAGCTCCGCCGCGTGCGCACGGACGTACTCCTTCCCGCCGCCCAGGCCATGCTCCTCGTTGGCGAACAGCACGACGCGGATCGTGCGGCGCGGGCGGGCGTCGGCGGGCAGCTCGGCGATCAGACGCGCCGCCTCGAGCACGATCCCGCAACCCGCGGCGTCGTCGACGGCGCCCACGCCCAGGTCCCAGGAGTCGAGGTGGCAGCCCAGCAGGACGATCTCTTCGGGACGCCCGCGCCCGGGAACCTCCGCGAGGACGTTGGCGGACTCCCCGGGTCCGGCGTCCCGGCATCCCAGCGTGAACTGCACGCGGACCGGGCCGCCCCGGCGCAGCAGCCGCTCGAGAAGATCGGCGTCGGGCAGCGACAGCGCGGCCGCGGGGATCTTCGCGACCCCCTCCGTGTAGCGCATCCCGCCGGTGTGGGGCGCGCGGTCGTCATTGGTGCCGAGCGAGCGGATCAGGACGCCGACCGCGCCGCGGCTCGCCGCGGTCGACGCAGCGCGGCTTCGCGTGCGGCCCATTTCCGAGTAGCCGGAGAAATCCGCGGACTTCCGCATGCGGCGGTTGAGGAAGACGATCTTGCCGCGCACGGCGTCCGGCGGCTTCGCGGCCAGATCCTCGAGCGACGCGGCCTCGACGATCTCGGCCTCGAGTCCTCCCGGCGGGGTTCCGACGCTCCCCCCGAGCGCGGTGAGGGCAAGCGGGATGTTGGTGGGGGAGACGACGCGGCCGGACTCCTCGCCGCGCCGCCAGAGGTTCACCGGAACGCGCTCGGAGCGGGCGTTCGAGAGGCCGATCGCGCGGGCGGTGCGGATCCCCCAGGCGACCGCGCGGCGGTCCCCCTCGGAGCCGGGCATTCGTGCTCCGGCTTCGTCGCAGAGGTCCGTCGCGAGCGCGGCGGCGCGGGTTCCTTTCAGCGCCCGGTCCCGCAGGCCCTCGGCCGTGGCCCGCTGCGCCGAGGAGAGAACCTCCGGCGCCGGCGCGCCGGCTCCGACGGTCCCGAGTGTCCAGAAAAGACCCGCCACGATCACCGCTCGTCGCATGCGCCAGCCCTCCCAGCCCCGATTGCGAGGCAACTGTTCACCGAGAGCCTTCAACAGTCAACCCCGCGGAAGCGTTGCGGGGCGGGCATAGAATGCCGCGTTCTATGGCCAC
>DATBIJ010000227.1:0-2011 GCA_036557025.1 Thermoanaerobaculia bacterium
ATCCTTGGCGAGCGCCTTCGCGAACACGGCGTCGAGCGCCGTCGGGAGCGTCGTCACGCGCTTGGAGGGCGGGACCGGCGCCTCGCGGACGTGCTTCTCCAGCACGAGCAGGGGGGTGTCCGCACGGAAGGGGACGGTCCCGGTCAGCATCTCGTAGGCCATGACCGCGAGCGAGTACTGATCCGACCGCCCGTCCAGCAGCTTGCCGATCGCCTGCTCGGGCGACATGTAGTTGGGCGTTCCCAGCAGCTCGCCCGTCGTCGTGAGACCCGCGACGGCCTCCGAGCGCGCGATGCCGAAATCCGAGAGCAGCAGCCGCCCCTCGCGGTTGATCATGATGTTCGCGGGCTTGATGTCGCGGTGGAGGACGCCGCGCGAGTGCGCGTAGTCGAGGGCCGCGCCGACCTGGCGGATGGCGTCCGCGACCTCCGCCGGCGGCATCGGCTTTCCGAGCTTCTCGCGGAGGCTGCCGCCTTCGATCAGCGGCAGCACGAGATAGACTGTGTCGCCTCCGGTCCCGAAGTCGAACACCGGCAGGACGTTGGGATGGTCGAAGCTCGCGATCATCCGCGCCTCGCGCACGAAGCGCTCCGCGAAGACCTTGTCCTCGCGGATGACGTCCTTCATGACCTTGATCGCGACCGTGCGGTGCAGGTCCTCGTCGAAGGCGCGGTAGACCCCGGCCATGCCGCCCTCGGCGATCTTGCTCTCCAGGCGGTAGCGGCCGAGGCGCTGGGGCGTGTCGGTCATTGCGCGGCCCGGACGGGAGAGACATCCGACGACGCGGTCGGGTCCGAGGTGGAGGCCGTGGCGTCGCGCCGCTCGCCCTTGACCGGCGGGTGCTCGAGCCACCAGCGCCGCGCCCGTTCCGGAGTCCAGCCCCGCGCGAAGGGCAGGGCCTCCAGCCGGAGCGCGAGCTCCCGCATCGTCTGCGGGCGGTTGTTGGGGTCCTTCTGCAGACACGCCAACACGATCTCGTCGAGCTCCTTGGGAACCGTCGGCACCTCGAGGGACGGCGCCGGGGCCGGCTTGTTCGTGTGGTCCAGCACCGTCTGCATCGGCGTCTTTCCCTCGAGCGGGATCTTGCCGGTCAGCATCCAGTAGGCGACGCACCCGAGCGCGTAGATGTCGCTTCTCCAGTCGACGTCCGGGTTCCCGAGCGCGATCTCGGGCGCGATGTAGCCGGGTGTGCCGGCGATCAGGCCCGCGACCGTGAGCTGGCGCTCGCCGGGGCGCGGCTGATCCGGGACCTTCACGAGGCCGAAGTCCAGGACCTTCACGAAATCGAAGTCCAGGCCGTAGCGGCAGGAGAAGAGGTTCGCGGGCTTGATGTCGCGGTGGATCATGCCCCCCTCGTGCGCCTCGGCGAGAGAGTGGCAGGCCTGGGTCAGCAGGAAGACGGCGCGCTCGGGCGGCAGGGGACCGAACTTGTCGAGGAGCGTCTCCCCGTCGTATCCGTCGAGCAGCTCCATGACGTAGTAAAAAGTTCCGTCCTCGGTCGTGCCGAAGTCGTACACGTCCACCGTGTGCGGCGAGCGCAGGGCCGCCGTCGCGCGCGCCTCCCGCTCGAAGCGGCGCGCGAGCTCCCGGGAGTCGCCGCCCAGCGCATCGGGACGGATCAGCTTGATCGCGGCCTCGCGCGCCAGCAGCTTGTGGCTCGCCCGCCAGACCTCGCCCATGCCGCCGCGGCCCAGGCGCTCCTCGAGGTTGTAGCTGCCCATCTCGGAGCCGCGGCCCGCCTGGATCGAGAGGTTGTAGATGATCCGGGAGATCACGATCGCGAGGACGACCGAGATCACGGTCGGGGCGAAGCGGAACACCAGCCAGCCGGAGGGAGGGTGTTGTCCTCCCGCACGCTGCATGATCCAGAAGCTCACGGGATCCAGCAGCCCCGACACGATCGCGGCGAAGGCCATCTTGCCGTAGGTGTTCGGAACGACTAGCGGAAAGATCATCAACAGTACGGCCACGCTGCTGAAGCCGCGCGGAAACACGTCGACCGAGAAGCCAG
>DATBIJ010000228.1:0-11572 GCA_036557025.1 Thermoanaerobaculia bacterium
GCTAGGCGAGCTTCTTCTTCGCGTTCGTCACGAGCAGCCAGCAAAGTATCGCGAACACGACGGCGCAGAGGATTCCGCCGCCGATCAGGCTCTCCTTGAAGGGTCCGTAGAGACGGGTCCCGAGATCGAAGAACTCCAGAATGTTGGGGGATTCCATCTCGAGGACCCGGTCACCGAAGACCGCCAGCCCCGCGATGAGCACGCCGCCGAGCGATCCCCCGGCGACCAGGCCGGTCGCATAGAGCATGCCCGAGGAGAGCTCCGACTCCTCGCCGGTGACTCCCTCCTTGCGCCGTCGCCAGGAGTCCACGAGCGCCTTCATCATCCCGCCGACCCAGATCGGCGCGGTCGTGGAGACCGGCAGATACGCCCCGACCGCCCAGGAGAGCGCGTGCGCCCCGGCGAGCTGGGCCATCAGGGCCAGGAAAACGCCGACGAAGACGGGCGCCCACGGAAGGTTCTGCGCGAGCAGTCCTTTGATCATCGTCGCCATCAGGGTCGCCTGCGGCGCCGGCATCTTGGCGCCGCCGATGGCATGCAAGTCGGTCGCGGCGTCTTTGTAGGTGTCCGCCGAATCGAGGAGATAGAGCGTGCCGGCGATGAAGAGAGCCGAAACGAGGACGCCGATGATCAGGCCGTACTGCTGGTACTTCGGCGTCGCGCCCACGAGGTACCCGGTTTTCAGATCCTGTGAGGTCGCGCCGGCGTTGGCCGCCGCGATGCAGACGATCGCGCCGACGCTCAAGGCCACGGCCTGGTACATGTCGCCCCGCCAACCGACGAGCACGAAGATCACGCAGGTCGCCATCAGCGTCGCGATCGTCATGCCCGAGATCGGGTTGGAGGAGCTGCCGATGATGCCGACGATGCGCGAGGAGACCGTCACGAAGAAGAAGCCGAACACGACGATCAGGGCCGACATCAGGAGCGATCCGGGGAACGGTCCGTGCGGGAAGCCGGGCAGGATCGCGAGGATCACGACGATCGCGAGCGACCCGAAGATCACGAAGCCGATCGAGAGATCGTCCTCGGTGCGCTTGCGCTCGCCGCCCGCGCGCCGGTCGCCGAAGCTCTTGACCGACTCCCGGAAGGCCGACACGATCGTCGGCAGCGTCTTGATCAGCGTGATGACGCCGGCGCAGGCGACGGCGCCCGCGCCGATGTAGCGGATGTAGGCGCGGTAGATCCAGTTGGCGTAGGAGTTGCCCGCCCGCCAGGCCTCGGAGAAGCCGAGCGCCTCGAGGTCCGCGATCACACGCTGCTCCGGCACGAAGATCGCGATCAGGGGGATCAGGGCGAGCCAGGAGAGGACGCCGCCCGAGAAGAGCTCGCCGGCGATCTTGGGCCCGATGATGTAGCCCAGGCCGAGGTATTCCGGCGTGACGTCCACGTTCAGCGTCGCGCTCGGGTAGACCGACTCCTTCTTCGTCCGGAAGAAGGTCGCGGTCTCCCGCCAGAGCCCGAACACCCCGTAGAGGACCTTGTAGGCCAGGGCGACCCAGAATCCCGCGAAGACCATCTTCGCGAGGTTGCCGCCCTTCTCGCCGGCGATCAGGACTTCGGCGCAGGCGGTGCCCTCCGGGTACGGCAGCTTGCCGTGCTCCTTGACGATCAGCGCGCGGCGCAGCGGGATCATGAACAGGACTCCCAGGATCCCGCCGAAGATCGCGAGGATCGTGATCTGCAGGTACTTGAAGTACTGCTCGCTGCTGGAGAGGAACAACAAGGCGGGAACCGTGAACACGACTCCCGCGGCGACGGACTCGCCGGCGGAGCCGATCGTCTGGACGATGTTGTTCTCCAGGATCGTGGACTTCGCGTATCGCTTGAAGAAGGCGATCGCGAGGACCGCGATCGGAACGGAGGCCGAGACGGTCAGGCCGGCGCGAAGGGCGAGGTAGACGGTTGCGGCGCCGAAGATGATCCCGAACACGACGCCGAGGATGATCGCCTTGGGCGTGAACTCGGGCATCCGGGTCTCCGGCGAGACGTAGGGGCGGAATTCCTCACCGGGCTTGCTGCCGTGCTCGGCCATTCGTCCTCCGATCGAGATCGCGAATGAATCGGTGAATTTCCTGGCGGGATTCTATGGGAGCCGGGTTTCGGCGCGCACGGCGCCTTCGCTCAGACCCCTCAGGTGCCTCCGAAGCCGACCGTGACTTTTCCGTTCTCGAGGATGACCGGCACCTCCCGGCCCCCCGAGAGACGAATCATGCGCTCGAGCTCTCTCGCATCTTTCTTGACGTTGACGTAGGTGAAGGGAACCTTCCGGCGTGCGAAGTCCTCACGGGCCGCAGTCGTGTGGGGTCAGGTGTCCTTCCCGAAGATCTCGACGCGGGCTTCCTCGCTCACGTTTGCTCCTTTCGATCGGGACGGGCCGGTGCAAATCCCTGAATGCGAACCGGATGCTATGATTTTTGACCGGATCCTGCATGTTTGTGCAACTGCTGGCCGCGCTGTGCGTCTTGCTCGCTGCCGCGCCGGCACCGGCAGGGGGGATTGCCGGGCGGGTCACACTGTCCCGAAACGGCGCTCCCCTGCCGGATGCCTCGAACGCCGTGGTCTGGGTCGAGGCGGCGCGCAAGGCCGAGGCGCCGGGGGTCGTGAAGGGACAGATGGAGAGCGCCCGGAAACGATTCACGCCGAGGGTCGTGGCCGTTCCGTCGCGCACTGCCGTGGACTTCCCCAATTCCGACCCGATCTTCCACAACGTGTTCTCGGTTTCCGGCGCCAACCGCTTCGACCTGGGCCTCTACCGCAGCGGCGCCTCCAAGAAGCAGCAGTTCGACACGCCGGGGCTGGTCCGCGTCTACTGCAACATCCACCCGCAGATGGTGGGGTTCGTCCGCGTCGTGGAGTCGGACTTCTACGCGGTCACCGGGCCCGACGGCGCCTTCCGTCTGGACGGCGTCCCCGCCGGGACCTGGACCGTGAAGGTCTGGCACGAGGAAGGGGGCGAGAGCGAGGCACGCGTCACGGTGCGCCCGCGCGAGACCGCGACGAGCACGCTCGCGCTCGATACCTCCGCGTTCAAGTCCCAGCCCCACCTGAACAAGTACGGCAAGCCCTATCCGCCGCCGCCGCCGGACGATGAGCGCTACTAGGCCGCCGACGACCCTCCCGCCGACGGGAGCCGGAACGACGAGCGACGCGCCGATCCGCGCGCGCGGCCTGAAGCTGCCGCCGCCGGAGCCGCCGAAATTCTCGCTGACGCTGAAGATCTTCCTCGCCGCCGCGCTACTGATCCTGGCGGCGCTCGGCGGGGCCATCGCGATCTCGACGCTGCAGGCCCGCCAGATCGCCGACCGCAAGATCGAGGCGGACCTGAAGAAGGCCGGGCCGTCGTGGGAGGCGTTCCAGGAAACCCGTTACACGGATCTCCAGCGCGCGCTCGCCGTCGTGGTGACGAATCCCGGCTTCATTTCGTTGTACGCGGAAGGCGATGCCAAGACGATCCTCGACACGCTCAAGACCGAACAGGCGTCCCACGCGAAGGCCAGCTTCCTGGTGGCGGCTGACGCCCAGGGCCTGGCCTTCGCGCGCACGGACCGCGATCTGGACTGGCCGGGAGCGGATCTCTCGAAGGTCCCGACGATCGCCGGCGCCGTGCAGGGCGAGCAGACGCGGGGCATCTGGCTGCAGGGACAGCGGCTGTACCACGTCGTCGCCGCGCCGGTTCAGCAGGAGGGCATCCGCACGCTCGGCGTCATCGCGGCCGCGTTCGCGATCGACGACGAGGTCGCGCGCAACCTGAAGAACCTGATCAACGCCGAGGTCGTGTTCCTCGCGGACGCCGCCAGGCCCTCCGAGCCCGCCAAACCCGTCCTGGCCGGCTCGACGATGGAGGGGCGCGGCGCGGAGTTCCTGCGCGCCGTCGAGGCACGGCCCGATGTCGTCGCGGCCGTCCTGCGCGAGGGCAAGATCGTCGGCCCGGTGCCGGTCGAGATCGGCGGCGAGACCTACCTCTCCTACGACCTGCCGATCCGCTCCGCTTCGGATCAACTGGTCGGGTCGGTCGTCGCCCTGCGCAGCCGCAGCCAGGAGCTCGCGGCATTCCGCAAGATCCAGCAGACCCTGCTCTGGATCGGCCTCGCCGCGCTCGCCGTCGCCTTCCCGCTCTCCTTCTTCCTTGCGCGGCGCATCACGGGTCCCGTCAACCGGCTCGTCCGCGCCACCGAAGCCGTGCGCGTCGGGGACCTGGAGTCCGCCCAGCTGCCCGTGGAGTCGAAGGACGAGATCGGAATCCTGGCGCGCTCCTTCCGCGCCATGATCGGCGAGCTCAAGGAGAAGGAGGCGCTGGAGCAGTACGTCGCCTCGCTGACCATGAACGTCGGCGAGGAGCAGCGCGCCGCGACGCTCGCCGGCAGGACCCTCGCCGCCCCGACCACCGGCGCTCCGATGCGCGCGGAGCCCCACGTCGGGGAGCTCTTCGCGAGCCGCTACGAGATCCAGGCTCTCTTGGGCAAGGGCGGGATGGGCATCGTCTATCGGGCGCTCGACCGCGATCTCGACGAGCTCGTCGCGATCAAGACGCTCCGGGGCGAGGCGCTGACGGCCGACCCGTCGTTGCTGGACCGCTTCAAGCAGGAGATCAAGCTCGCCCGCCGCATCACGCACCCCAACATCCTGCGGACGCACGATTTGGGCGAGGCCAACGGCGTGCGCTACCTCTCGATGGAGTTCGTGAAGGGCATCACGCTCAAGCACCTGATCGACTCGGGGCAGCTGCTGCCGGTGCCGGTCGCCCTGCGGATCGCCAAGCAGATGTGCGCGGGGCTCGCCGCCGCCCACGAGGTCGGCGTCATCCACCGCGACATCAAGCCCCAGAACGTGCTGATCGAGCCGACCGGCGGGCTGAAGATCATGGACTTCGGTATCGCGCGCCTCACGCAGGAGCGCGGCATGACCGCGACCGGCACGGTCGTGGGCACGCCCGACTACATGTCGCCCGAGCAGGCGCGCGGCCTCCCGCTCGATTTCCGGTCGGACATCTACTCGCTCGGCGTCGTGCTCTACGAGATCTTCACGGGCAGCCTGCCCTTCGAGGGCGACTCTCCGGTCGCCGTCGTGCTCAAGCACGTGCAGGAGAAGCCGAAGGCGCCGCAGCTGGTCAACCCGAAGCTCGACCCGCGGATCGCCGCGATCGTCTTGCGCTGCATGGAAAAGGAGGCGGGCGCGCGCTACCAGGGCGTGAACGACCTCTACGAGGCGCTCTCCCGCGTGACGGCGTGAGCCGCCCCAGGGCGCTCGGGCTCCTTCTCCTGCTGCTCGCCGCGCCGGCTCTCTCCCAGGAGGAGCAATTCTTTGCGCCGGAGGCGGCGTCGCGCTGGCAGTTCCGTTGGGATGCCCTGGCGCGCTACGACCACGTCTGGAATCTCCCGCGGGCCTCGATCGAGCGGGGACGCTTCGAGCTGAGGCCGCAGCTCGCGTACCACGTCTCGGACCGGTTCGAGCTCGGCGTGCGCATCGTCGGCGAGTACGGAACCGACGACCGCGCCGAGAACGCGCGCAGCTTCGACAACTACCTGAGCGACAGCGTTCGCCTCGACCGCGCCTACCTGCAGGCGCGGCCGGGCGCCTTCACGATCGACGCGGGAGTGTTCGGGCTGCCCGTGACCGCGAGCGAGATGCTCTGGGACCTCGACATCCAGACGCCGGGGCTGGCGGTCGCGTGGGAGACACCGCTGACGGACTCTTTCCTGCGCTTCTCCGCCGGGGCCTTTCTTGGTCCGCAGCACTCCGGCGACGAGACGCAGGTCTTCGTCGGCCAGGCGGCCTGGCGCGCCGCGGAGGGCTCGGGGCTGCGGCCCGAAGTCGCGCTCTCCTACTGGGGACTCGAGCCCGAGGAGCTGGCCGGCAGCTTCCTTCGGCAGAACCGGGGCGCGATCGTCGGCGGCCGCGCCGCCTACGCCTCGGACTTTCAGATCGTCGACCTGCTCGTGCGGTTCCGCTTCGCCGTCGGATCGATTCCGGTGGTGGTCACGGTCGACGGGGCGCACAACTTCGGAGCCTTCGACGACTCCGAGGACGACGCCCTGGAGGCGGGGATCGCGATCGGCAAGCAGGGCGCGCCCTGGAACGTGCGGTACTTCTACGTGTACCAGCACATCGGGCGCGACGCCGTGCTCGGGGCCTACAACACCGACGACTGGTGGTTCCACTCCTGGGCGGAGGGGCACCGCACCGGCCTGTCGGTGACGGTCGCGCCGTTGCTCGTCGTGCGCGGGGCGCTGGTCTTCCAGCGGCGCCTGGATCTGGACACCTACGTCTCCCGCGTCACGATCGACCTCGCCAAGCTGTTCTGAGTCGCACGCCCTCCCGGAGGCCCCCGGGCGGCGCCCTCGCCGTGGCATAGAATCGCCGACATGACGAAGGCTCTCGTCGCCGGAGTCGACGACCTGTTCTTCCGGTCGAAGATCGAGGCGACCGCGCGGCACCTCGCGGTTCCCATCCGCTTTGCGGAGGCCGGGGATCTTCCGCGCGAGGCCCGCGGCGCCGACGTTGCGGCGGTCCTGCTCGAGCTGTCGTCCAACGGCGCCGCGCTGGAGGCCGTGGGGAAGATCCGCGCCGAGAAGTCCACGTCGGCGCTCCCGATCGTCGGGTTTCTCTCGCACGTCGACCATGAGCTGCGCCGCCGCGCCGAGAGCGCCGGCGTGACGCGGGTGCTCGCCCGCAGCGAGTTCTCCGAGACCCTTCCGGATCTCGTCATGGATCTGCTCGCGCCGGGAACCAAGCGCGAGATCCAGGAGGAGCCGGAGCTTCCCGACGAGTAGGCTCCTCGGCGCTCCGCCCGGAGCGCCCCGCACGGCTCACGGCATGGAGGTGGAGGAACGATGAGCGGAACCACGCGACGGGACCTCCTCAAGGGCGCGGCGATCCTTCCGCTGGCCGCTCAGGCGGCGAAGGTCGGGACCGCCGCCGGCACGCGACCCGCGGTCGTCTCCTCGGCCAATGGGCGGAAGGCCGTCGAGAAGGCCTACGCGATCCTGGCCGGCGGCGGCGATCCGGTCGACGCGGTCGTGTCGGGCGTCAACATCCTGGAGGACGATCCCGAGGACGTCACCGTCGGCTACGGCGGCATCCCCAACGAGGAGGGGGTCGTCCAGCTCGACGCGTCCGTCATGGACGGCCGCGTCATGAAGTGCGGCGGCGTCGGCGCGCTGGAAGGCATCCGCTACCCTTCCCGCGTCGCGCGGCTCGTGATGCAGCAGACCAACCGCTCCTTCCTGGTCGGCGCCGGCGCGAAGAAGTTCGCGCTCGCCCACGGTTTCAAGGAGGAGAACCTCCTGACCGAGCGTTCCCGCAAGATCTGGCTCTACTGGAAGGAGCAGCTCTCCAAGGGAGACGACTGGATGCCGCGCGGCGACGAGGAACAGACCGATCCGGACATCCGCTGGTACATCGACAAGTGGGGGACCTCCGACTTCCGCGCTCAGGGAACGGTGAACGTCGGGGCCGTCACGGCGAACGGCGACCTCGCCGGCTGCACCTCGACCTCCGGCCTCTTCTTCAAGATCCCCGGGCGCCTCGGCGACTCCCCCGTCATCGGCGCCGGCCTCTACGTCGACGGCGAGATCGGGGCCTGCGGATCGACCGGTTGGGGCGAGGGGAACCTCCGCTCCTGCGGCTCGCACACGGTCATCGAGCTGATGCGGCAGGGGAAGTCCCCGGAGCAGGCGGCGCTGGGGGCGCTCGAGCGGATCGTGAACATGTCGAAAGAGCGCCGCAACGCGAAGGGCCGTCCCAACTTCGACTTGAACTTCTACGTGGTCTCGAAGTCCGGCGTGACCGCGGGCGCCGCCGTGTACGACATCCCGTACGAAAACGCGCCGACGAACACGACGCCGTCGCGCCATGCGGTCGCCGACGCCTCGGGCGCGCGGCTGGTGAACTCGGCGTACCTCTTCAAGAAGGCGGGGTCGACGTAGCCCGCTCGTCTTTTCTTTCCGACTGGCTCCTGCGCAAGATCACGCGCCGCCGGCGCGTCTACCGCCGCTTCGCCCGCCACGACCCGAAGAAGCTCGAGGAGATGATTCTGCCGGGCGACGTGCTCCTCGTCGACGGCGACCAGCGCGTCTCCGAGGCGGTGAAGTACCTCTCGCAGTCCTCCTGGTCCCACAGCGCTCTCTACGTCGGCGACGCGCTCTTGACGCGGTTTCCGGAGCGGCGCGGGGAGCTGACGCGGCGCTTCGGGCGCGAGGCCCGGCATCTGCTGATCGAGGCGCTCGCGGACGAAGGCGTCGTCGCCTCCCCGCTCTCCAAGTACGACGACTTCAACGTGCGCCTCTGCCGGCCGATCGGGCTCTCCCCGGAGGACCGCGGGAAGGTCATCGATCACGTCGTGGCACGCCTCGGCGCGACCTACGACCGGCGCAACTTCCTGGACCTGACGCGCTACCTCATGCCCTTTCGCTGGATCCCCCCCCGACTGCGCGAGGACGCGCTGCATTTCGGCAGCGGGAAGCCGACCGAGACGATCTGCTCGACGCTGCTCGCCGAGGCGTTCGGCGTCGTACGGTTTCCGATCCTGCCCGTGCCGGTGGCGCCGCGCCGGCGCCGCGGGCGCCCCACACTGAAGCGGCGCGTCCGCGAGCTGCTGCTGGGGCGGCCGACGCGTTACGCGCGCAGCGGCCTGCTGCAGGCGCGTCACCCGACGCTCTGCGTTCCGCGTGATTTCGACCTGTCGCCCTACTTCGCGATCATCAAGATCCCGGAGGAGGGACGGGCGGAGTTCGACTATCGAAAGCTGCGCTGGAAGACGGAGGCCGAGGCCGAAGCGGCTACGCCGACGGCGCCGAGCGGCCGCCCGAGAGAATCTGGTTGACCGACTCGATGCGCCGCTCCAGGACGCCGCGAATCCTGCCGACCTCGCCGTCCTGGGCAGGGAAGCGAACGCTCGCTCCCTGGAACTCCAGCCGCATCACCGCGTCGCGGTCTTCCGGCATCAGCCCCAGCAAGCCGGCGCGCCAGGCCCGCATCCACTCGGGGGAGGGCTCGTTCTCCAGGTGGACGCGGAAGAAGGTCCGCCCGTCGGGTCCGGGGGTCTCCTTCACCGCCTGCGCCGAAGCGAGGTAGACCCGGTGGCTGGGCGGCGCCTCACCGGGGCGGCGGCGGAAGGGCTTGCGGTACTGCGGTCGTCTGGGGATGGCGTCCTCCTGTCGTTCTAGATTCTGTCACGGGGCGGAGCGAGGGTCCAATCCGAAGGATCCGGCCGACACGATCGTGAAGCGCTCCGGATGCACGCGACGCGCGAAGGCCTCCTGCGCCTGGGCACGCGTCACCGCGGAGACGAGATCGGGAAACTCGTCGAGGTATCCGATGCCGAAGCCGTAGTAGACGGCGGTGTCGATCGCGGACGCGAGGCCGGAGCTGGACGCGAGATCCACGAGGAACCGCCCGACGCGCGCGCTCTTCTCGTCCACGAGCTCCTTGTCCGTCATGCCGCCGTCCAGGAACTTCCTGATCTCGTCCAGCGCCGAGGCCACGGCCGCGTCCCGGCTCTCCGGCTTGACCGTGAGCGTCACGGCGAAGGGCCCGGCGACGTGCGAGGCCGCGAAGCTCGAGTGGATCCCGTAGGTGAGACCTTCGGTGTCGCGGACGCGCAGCCCGAGCCGCGAGGTCAGGCTGGATTGGCCCAGCGCGGAGTTCGCGAGCGAGCAGGCGAGGAAATCCCCGGACGGACGCGACAGATCCGAGGGCTCCATCAGGACGACGTCGGCGCTCGGCTTGTCCGGGAGGACCACGTCCTCCCGCGCGGGAGAGGGCGACGGGACCTCCAGGCCGGGAACTTCCCTCGCCGGTCCCGGCCGCCAGTCCGAGAATCGCCGCGCGAGGCCGTCGAGCATCGTCCCGGCGTCGACGTCCCCCGCGACCGCGACGTGAAAGTTCGCGGCCCCGTATCGCGTCCGGTGGTAGGCGGCGAGCTCTTCCCGCCCGAGGCTTTCGACCGAGGCGATGCGCTCCGCGGCCGTGCGCCGGCGCATCGGATGGCCCTCGGGATAGATGTGCCGCGTCGCGGCGGCCCAGGCGCGGGCGCCGGTGTTGTCCTCCTGCTGGCGGATCGCGCCGACGAGTCGCTTCTTCTCCTTTTCGAGCTCCTCTTCCGGAAAAGAGGGCTCGCGGAGGACCTCGGCCAGGGTGTCGAGCAACAGCTCGACGTCGCGGGAGAGCGCGGAGCCGACGATGTCGACGCCGACGGGATCGGAAGCGTCGGCGGAGACCGCCAGCGAGGCGCCCCGGCTCTCGAGCGACTCGGCGATCTCGAGCTTCGAGCGCCGCGACGTGCCCTTGAGCAGCTCCCCCGCCGTCGCCGCCGCGAGCAGCCGCCGCGACGGCGGCGCGAAGAGCGGGCCCGCGAACATGGAGCCGGAGATCGACACGGTGGGGTTGAAGCGGTTCTCCAGCACGAAGAAGCGCGCGCCGTTGTCCAGCCGGCGTGTGGCGATCGCCTCCGCGAAGCGACGTCGCGGGGCGGCGGCGCTCACGCGGTTTCCTCTTCCGGCGCTGGAGACACGGGCTCCTCGCCGGACGGAGCCTCGCCCGGAGCGGACGAAGTGTCGCGCGGCTGGAAAATCCCCACGGTCAGGCCGTCGTCGACGAAGGCGGCGGCCGCCGCGCGCTGGACGTCCTCGAGGCGCACCGCGGCGATCTTGCCCGGGTAGTCGACGTACCACTGCCAGTCGGCGACCGCGATCGCCTCCGAGAGCGACGCCGCGATCTGGTCGGTGGAATCGCGGTCGAAGATCGTCTCCGCCTCGATCTGGACCCGCGCCTTCTCCAGCTCCCGCGGCGTGATGCCGTCGCGGGCCACCTCGGCGAGCGATTCGCGGACCACGGCCTCGACCGACGCCGGCTCCACTCCGGGCCGCACAGGAGCGAACACGGAGAAGAGCGCGGGATCGCGCAGCTGCCACGGCACGACCGAGACCGAGAGGGCCAGGCTCTTCTCCACCAGCGCCTGGTACAGCCGCGACGTCAGCCCGCCGCCCAGCGCGTTGCCCAGGACCGCCAGGGCGTGCGTGCTCTCGTGACGCGCCTCGACCGTGCGCCAGGACAGCGCGCACCACGCGACCTGCCCCGAGCGGCGGACCACGAATCGTCGCTCCCCTTCCTGCGGAGGCTCCGCCGTCACGACGGCGCCGATCGCGCGGCCCGAGCGCGGGATCGCGCCGAACTCCTTCTCGAGCATCGCGAGCAGCTCCGCCTCGTCGAAGTCCCCGATCACCATGACCGTCGCGTTGTTGGGGTGGTAGAAGGTGTCGTAGAACTCGCGCAGCCGCTCGACGGTCGCCGCCTCGATGTCGGATCGCCAGCCGATCGTCGGGTGGTGGTAGGGATGCTCGCGGAACGCCGTCGCGAAGGTCTGCTTGTAGAGCACCTGGAACGGCGAGTTCTCGCCTCGCTCGAACTCGTTGCGCACGACGGTCATCTCGGAGGTCAGGTCTTCGGCCCGCAGCAGCGCCCCGCGCATGCGCGAGGCCTCCAGGCGCGCGACCACCGGGAGCTGGGCGGAGGGCACGGTCTCGTAGTAGTTCGTGCGGTCGAACCAGGTCGTCGCGTTGAAGCGGGCGCC
>DATBIJ010000229.1:0-11113 GCA_036557025.1 Thermoanaerobaculia bacterium
GCCGGCACGGTCGAGAAGATGACGCCGACATAGGGGAGCAGGATCGCGATGCCGGCGATCGGGCCGAGGATGTAGTAGTAGTTGATGCCCAGGATCATCAGCGACAGCATCGTCGCGCCCGCCATGATCAGCATCACGAAAGAGAGCCCGAGGGCATAGCCGGTCATCGTACGGGAGATCGCGCCCGTGACATCGCCGGTTCCGAGCCGGTTCGAGCGCTGCAGCAAAGCGTCGATGACGCGGCCGAACTTCTCGCGGTCCTTCAGCATGAAGAATGTCAAGAACGGAACGGTCGCCGCGTAGAGCAGGATCTCGAGGCCCGCGCCGATCTGGGCGAAGAAGGCGCGCGTGGCCGAGAGCTGGGACTCGGAGATCTTGACCTCGCGCACGCCGCGGGTCGTCTCCTCGGGAAGGATGCTGCCCATGCGCTCCCGCAGGTTGTTGACGAAGGACATGACGTCGGAGACCGCGACCCGGATGCGCTCCTGGTACTGCGGCAGGTTCGCGTAGAACTGGTTGACCTGGGCCGTGACGTTGATCACGAGCAGGACGATGCCGCCCAGCAGGATGAAGAGCAGCAGCAGGATCGCCAACACCCGCGGGACCCGCGCCCGCTCGAGCAGCGAGACGAAGGGTCGCATCGCGAAGGCGAGGAACAGGGCGAAGCAGAGCGTGATCCAGAGGGTGCGGCCGAAGTAGAGCAGGACCATCAGGCCGACCAGGGTCATCAACCCCACGCCCGCGCCGCGGGGGATGTTCGAGACCGTGATGCGCGTGGGCGTCCCGGGCGCCGGCGGAGGCAAAAAGGCCCCCTCGGGGAGGGGGCCTGGAGGATCCGAAGGGATTTGCTGCTCGGGACTCAATTCCCGGAGACCAGGGTCACGACGATGACCGCCCGGCGGTTCTTCGCGCGGCCGGCTTCCGTCGCATTGTCGTAGGCCGGTTCCATGGAGCCCTTCGCGAAGGTCGCGATGCGCCCGGGATCGATCCCGTGACGCGTCACGAGGTACTCCTTGGCCGCCTCGGCGCGACGGGCCGAGATCGCCATGTTGGTCTCTTCCGATCCGCTGTTGTCCGAGAAGCCGGTGACCGTGGCGGTGGCATTGAGGTCATTCTTCATACGGAGGGCCACGCCGTCCAGGATCGCCTTCGCGATGTTGGTCAGGCGGGCGCTGCCGGCGTCGAACTGGATCTCGTCGGTGGTCATCGTGGGCGCGGGCGCGGGCGGCGCCGGAGCGACCGGAACGGGGGCCGCGGGCTCCTCGATCGGGGCGGCCTCGGCCGGAGCGGGCGCCGGCATCACGACGGGCGGCGGCGGAGGCGCGGGGAAGGGCGAGTAGGTCACGCCGACCAGACCGGCGAAGAGATCGCCGCCCTCGCCGAAGAGCATGTCGAGGTTCGCGCCGATCGCTCCCGAGAAAGCCAGGCCGGTGTTGCCCAGGAACCAGCGCGCGCCGGCGAGCAGCGTCGACTGGTTCGGCTGATCGAAGTCGGGTCCGTCGTAGATGATGCGATCGACCTCGCCGATCAGGTGGAGACCGACCGGGTTGATCGGGAAGTCCACGCCGACGGCGAAGCGAAGCTCGTTGGGGGCTCGCAGGTCCAGGTCGTGGTCGCCCGCGAGCTTGTAGGAGACCATGCCCGTCAGCGGACCGCGGGTGAAGGCGCCGCCCCAGATCCAGTCGGTCCGCCGGGACTCGATCGTGTCGGTCACGACACCGCCGTTGATCTCGTCGAAGCGGATGTCGCCCTCGGCGGCCGGGATCTTGGCGCCGAACCAGAGCGCGAAGCGCGTGGCCACCTGGGGATCTCCGAACGCGAACTTGTTGAAGAGGCCGATCTTCTGGCTCTCGCCCTGGTCGACGTCTCCCGCGAGCGGGAGGCCGTTGATCGAGCCGCCCAGCCAGTCGTCGCCGGTGTCCCATTGCTCGGCGCCGCCGCTGGCGTAGATCGACCACCAGTCGGTGATTCCCACGCCGATCGTGAAAGTCTCGGCCGTCCAGCGATATTCGCGGTGGTCCTCCGTCGTGTTCGTGAACGGAAGGTTCCCGGCGGTTCGCCCGTAGGTCGTGAAGTAGGCGCCCAGTGTGAACTGGCCGGCCCGCAACGCATCGGCCGTCGGAATCGTGAACAGGCCGACGTCACCCGAGACGGTGACCGCGGTTTGAGCGGAAGCTGCCGCGCCGCAGAGGCACAGGAGCGTCGCGAGGAGCGCCGCACGCGGAGCCTTCATGAACTCTCCTTTCGTCGCAGAGGCCGGGGAACCAGTCTGCCGAATAGAATAAGACAAAACCCGGCCATCGCCAAATATCCGATGGGACCTCGCCCTTGGGCCGGGTGCACCCCGGCCGAACGGCCGGGTCCCGAGCCCCCTGCGTCTATCGGGCTGTGCGGAAAGTCATCAAGAACCGCACGCCCCCGACCCCGTGGACAACGGTGTGGGCGACCAGGGCGGAGACGAACGCCCGATAGCTCCGGTAGGTCACGGCGGCCTCCAGGCCGGCCCCCAGATCCACCTTCCAGTCGCCGATCCGGGTGAAGACCTCCCCGTCCGACCCGGCGTTCCCCACCCCCGCGTAGCCGATGACGTAGAGGCTCGTCCAGTCGAGGCCGACGAAGCGCTTCTTGGCCTCCGTGAAGACGGGGACGGGATACTCCCCCGTGATCGTCACCTGGTTGGGCTCCCGCTCGTCTCCCCGGTAGCCCTTCAAGAAGTCCCTTCCCCCCAGCGGAAACAGCTCATAGCGGGGCACCAGAAAAGGGGTTTCCAGCTCGGGGTTCTCGGGCTCTCGCACCTTGCGCCGGTAGGGGAAGTACCCCAGGTGCAGGCGCAGGAACAGTCGCCGCCGCTCGGCGATCCGCACCGCCTGGAGGGCTTCGAGCTCGGTCTTCACGTACGAGTAGTCCCCCCCGAGGAAGTCGAATCCCCAGGTCGCGGCGACCGAGAGTCCGCGGCCCTGCGGGCCGATCTCGCGGAAGGCCGTGAACAGCGACTGGACGCGGTCGCGCGCCTCGCCGACGACAGCGTTGGAGAGGTTGTCCGATGGAGTGCCGTACTGGTAACCCGCCTTCACGTAGGTGTTGGTCTTGTTGTTGTCGAGGTCGAGGATGTTCGAGAAGGTCAGCCGGTCGACTTCCCCAAGGAACGTGACCCGGTTGTAGAAGTCGACGGGCAGGCGGTAGAGGAACAGCAGCCCGCGCGTGCGCGAGAAATCGTTGGAGAGCTCCTCGATGGCGTCGAAGGCGATCTCGTCGAACACCGTCAGCGTCGAGGTGCCCTCGTCCCCGTAGTACTTGTAGCGGAGGAACGCGGAGATGTCCCCGCCCACGAAGTCGTAGATCAGCTGCGTCTCGAAGAGAGAATTGCGGATCGGCTTCAGGAAGCGCAGGTCCGCGCGGCCCTCGGGAAAGTAGACATTCAAACGCCCGACGACGTCGCCCGTGGGCGGGGGAGGAGCCGGGGGCGACTCGGGAGCGGCGGCCGCGTCGTCCGGCGCGGGCGTCGGGGAGGGCGTGGAGGAAACGTCGGGCTCCGGATAGGGCGGAGGCGTCGGCGCCGATGCCGTCGGCGTGGGAGTGGGCGACGGGGTGGTGGCGGGTGTCGGCGTCGGCTCCTGGGCTGAGAGGGCGGCGGCCGCGGCGGCGAGCAAGGCCGCAGCGAGAACGTCGGTCGCGCGACGCCCCCGGCTCACGCCTTCGGCTGCATCACCAGCGACATCTTGTCCTGGAACGCCTTCATGCGCGCGGGGCCGCGCAGGGCCGCGATCGCCTTCTCGGTGGATCGAATCAGGTCGCGGACCGCTTCGACGCCCCGGCCACGGTCGATCTCCGCCAGCGCCTGCTTGTAGGGCCGGTCGATCCCGGGGAGGTTCGATTCGCCGAGCGCGGCCTCCGCCTCCTGCTTCACCCGCGTGCACAGGATCATGAGGATCTTCTTCTCGTCCCCGAGGATTGCCGGCGGCGCCGGGGACCGTTCCCCCGCGGCGGCGGACGGTGCGGTCGGAGAGGCGGGCCGCACCGTGTCCTTGTTGCGCATCTCGACGAGCCCCGCGGTGATCAGGCCGTAGAGGACCTTGGAGACTTCGAACGCGGAGACGCCCATCGCGCGCGCGATCTCCTCGATGGAGCGCCGTCCGTCGAGCCGGATCACGAGGTTCCACTCCGGCGGAGAAACGGTCACGGGCTCCGCCGTCGTGCGCGGGAGGATGCTGGGGATGTATTCGGTTCCCGGGATGCGCCGCGACAGCACCTTCCACTCGTCCAGCCGCCGCGCCGCCTCCATCAGCAGGCTCGTGTTGGACTTCTCGATCGTGACCGACTCGGGCTCCTCGCCGGGAGTGAACTGGAAATCCCCGGTCGACCAGATCGCCAGAGCGTAGACGGCCTCCTCGCCGGTCGTGTCGCCGACGCGCGCGTGCACCATCTGGCCGTTGCGCAGATAGATGAATCCCCGCTCCACGCCGCGGACCAGCGTGAACATCCCCGTCTTCCCCGACACCGACACCAGCTGAATGATGTCCGGGACCGGGAGCTCCTGAAGAGAGCCCTGAAAAGACATGCGTGAAGGCAGATGATAGCAACGGAAGGGCTTAGGAGCCTAAACGACTGGGTTCCCGCGCCGCCTCCGAGGCTCAGGCGCGTGCCGGGATCACTGCTCCGGAGAGGCGGGGAGGCGCGGCGTGAATGTGGCAAATCGCCAGCGCCAGGGCGTCGGCCGCGTCGAGGGCCACGCGTCCCCTCTGCCGCGCGAGCAGGGACAGCACCATGGCGCGGACCTGGGATTTCTCCGCCGCCCCCCAGCCCGTGAGGCACTTCTTGACCAGCCGGGGAGCGTACTCGTGCACCGGCGCGCCGCCGCGCGCCGCGGCGAGCAGCAACACGCCGCGCGCATGGGTCAGCTTCAGCGTCGAGGCGACGTTGCGCGCCGTGAAGACGGTCTCGATCGAGACGGCGTCGGGTCGCTCGGCGTCCACCGTCTCGCTCGCCGCCCGGAAGAGGAAGTCCAGACGGGCGGGCAGCTCCAGGCGTGCGGGAGGGCGCCAGACGCCGCAGCGGACGAGGGAAAGCCGCCCTTCCTCGAAGGCCACCAGGCCCCAGCCGGTCGCCGAGGTACCGGGGTCGAGACCCAGGACTCTCACGAGGAAGACGGTAATCGAAAAGCGGCGAGGGAGGAAGGGCTCGAGGGCCGGGAATGGAAAATCGGGAATCGGGAACGGGCCGTCGTCTACGCGATCGCGCCCTCTTCGAAATCGAAGTTCGCCCAGACGTGCTGGACGTCGTCGTGGTCCTCGATCGCTTCCATCAACCGCATCATCTGCTCGGCTTTGCGGGCATCGAGAGCGACCTCCGTCGTCGGGATCATCGAGATCTCGGCGACGGCGACGGGGAACTTCGCTTCGAGCGACGCCTTCACGTCTCCGAAGGTTTCGGGGGTCGTGGTGACCTCGTGGTACTGCCCCTCCGAGGCGACGTCGTCGGCGCCCGCCTCGATCGCGGCCTCCATCACCGACTCTTCGCTCGCCTTCTCCTTCTCGATCGCGATGTAGCCCTTCTTCTGGAACAGGAAGCGCACCGATCCGGACTCGCCGAGGTTGCCGCCGTTCTTCGAGAAGATCGTCCGGATTTCCGGCAGGGTCCGGTTCTTGTTGTCGGTCATCACCTCGATCAGGACGGCGACGCCTCCGGGGCCGTAGCCCTCGAAGGTGATCTCCTCGTACATGACGCCGGGCAGCTCGCCGGTCCCGCGCTGGATCGCGCGCTTGATGTTGTCGGCGGGCATGTTGACCGCTTTCGCCTCGTCGACCGCCTTGCGCAGACGCGGGTTGCCGTCGATGTTGCCGCCGCCGAGGCGGGCGGACATCGTGATCTCTTTGATCAGCTTCGTGAAGAGGCGGCCGCGCTTGGCGTCCGCGGCGCCCTTCTTGTGCTTGATCGTGCTCCACTTGCTGTGGCCGGACATTGACCCTCGCCTTCTCGAAGAGGCGGATTATACGGACGTGAATCGTGAATCGTGAATCGTGAATGGTGAAGGAGTCTTTTCGATTCACGATGGACGATTTGCGATTCCCCGCGGCGGGCGCTCCCAGCCGCCATCCTCTTTCCTTTTCAACAGTTTCCGGCGACAATGACCGAATCCATGGGTCGAAAAGCCCTGTTGATCGAGTACGAGCCGCGCTACGTGGAGCGGCTGCGGGGCCTGCTCGCCGCCGAAGGCTGGAACGTCACCGAAGCCCATGACGGCGAGGAGGGCCTGGCCTCCTTCGGGGCGGCGCCCTTCGACCTGATCGTGCTCTCGGGAATGCTGCCGAAGCTCCCGAGCGCAGAGGTGATCCGCGAGATCCGCCGAAAAGGAGGCGCGGCCTCCCCGCCGATCCTCCTGCTGATGACGGGCTACACGGGCAACAACCCGAAGGCCGACGCGCAGAAGGTGGGCGCCTTCGACATCCTGGTCAAGCCGTTCCCGGACGACGCCTTCACGGACGCGATCCGGGAAGCGGGCGCGTCCGCGGATCTCGGCGCGCGCACGATGAAGATCTCGACGGAGAGCCTCGCGGCGTCCACGCCGCTGACCTCCAACGACATCTTCTCCGAAGTCCTGCGCGAGGTGTCCGAGGAAGGCCGGCCGACGGTGCGCGTCGATGGCGAGTCGGTACGCGAGACCGCACCGGCGCCGCCCGAGGACGACGAGATCGAGCGCCGCCTGCGCGACACCCTGTCGGGGCTCATGCAGGGCGGCAAGCCCGTGGTGCCCGCGCGCACGCCGCCGTCGCCCCCGGTTCCGCAGACGCCCCGCTATTCGACCGACGACGAGATCGACCGGATGCTGGCCGACACGCTGTCGGGCCTCGGGACACCCAAAGGCAAGCCCGTCACCTCCCCCGGAATCGGCCCGGGAGTCCTCCCGGCCCCTGCCGAGCGGGAGCCGACGGCGCCCGGCGTGCGGGAGCCGACCGGACCGGGGGCCCGCGAGGCCTCGGCGCCGGGGCACCGCGAGCCCACGGGGCCGGGCGTCGCCGCGGGGACGGGGAGCGTGAGCGGCGGACGCGACCCGGACAAGTTCGGCCAGTACGAGATCATCGGGCGCATCGGCTCCGGCGGCATGGCCGAGCTCTACAAGGCTCGGCGCTCCGGAGTGGAAGGCTTCCAGAAGATCGTCGCGATCAAGAAGATCCTTCCGCACCTCGCCAACAACGAAGAGTTCCTCGCGATGTTCGCCGACGAGGCGAAGCTCGCGGCGCACCTGAACCATCCCAACATCGTCCACATCTACGACCTCGGCAAGATCGACGGCGGCGGCTACTTCATCGCGATGGAGTACGTCGAGGGCCGCGACCTGCGCGCGATCCTGGAGTCGGCGCGGCAGATGGACACGCCGCTGCCGGTCCCGCTCGCGGTCTACGTCGCCGCCAAGGTCGCCTCGGCCCTCGACTACGCGCATCGCCGCCGCGAGGCGGACGGCCGCGAGCTCGGCATCGTGCACCGGGACGTCTCGCCGCAGAACATCCTGATTTCCTACGAGGGCGAGATCAAGCTGTGCGACTTCGGCATCGCGAAGGCGGCCTCGAAGGCGTCGCAGACGCAGTCCGGCGCGCTGAAGGGCAAGGTCCAGTACATGTCCCCCGAGCAAGCCTGGGGGAGGCCGATCGATCGGCGCAGCGACCTCTTCTCGCTGGGCGTCGTGCTCTCGGAGATGTTGACGGGGGAGCGTCTCTTCCGCGGCGAGGCGGACCTGACCGTGCTCGAGAAGGTCCGCGCGGCGGAGGTGCGGCCCCCCTCGACCGTGAACCCCGAAGTGCCCCCCAACCTGGACGCGATCGTGATGAAGGCCCTGGCGCGCGAGCCGGAGGACCGTTACGCGAACTCCTCCGACCTCCTGCGCGACCTCGAGCTCGTTCTCTACAGCTACACGCCGGCGCCCGGAAGCGCCGATCTGGCGATCTTCCTCCATCGACTCCAGGCGGAGGAGGCGGCGCTGGCCGAAGCCCGGGCGCGCCAGGCCGCCGAGGCACAGGCCGCCGCCGCGGCGGCGGCGGGCGAGCCCGACAAGAAAAAGAAGATGACGGTCACGCGGCGCACGAGGGGGACGCAGCCGAGAATCGACGCGCCTTCCGCGTCGGGGCCCGGTGTCGCGGCCGCCGCGGCCAAGGACAAGACGGGGCCCGGCGTGTACGGCGCGCCGGCGGCCAAGAGGGCCGAGGCCGAGCGCCGCAGCCGCGCGCCGCTCTACGTGCTGATCGTTCTCGCCGCGGCCCTGCTCGGCGCGGGGGCCTGGTACGTGACGACGAAGGGAATGCCGATCAGCCTGCGACCCGCGCCGGTTCCGACGCCGGTCCCTTCGCCGCTGCCGGCGAACCCGACGCCGCCGGGCGGCGATCTCTCGGCGGTCGGCGCCGCCCCTCCGCCCGGTGCCACACCTCCTCCCGCCGCGGCGTACGACCCCAAGCAGATCGAGGAAGAGGTCCAGCGCCAGCTCGCCGCGCGACGCAGAGAATTGCAGAAGGAGTACGAGCAGCGCATCAAGGCGCAGACGGCCGCGGGAGCCGCGAAAGAGAAGCCCGAGCCCCCGGTCGAGCCGACGGCGTTGCCCGCGCTGCTCGAGCCCACGTTGGTCCCGACGGTCGAGCCCACCGAGGCACCGCCGCCGACCGCCGTGCCGCGTCCGACCGCGACGCCGCACAAGGAGCCCGAAACGCAGCGCGGCGACCTCGTCGGGCCGGGGCCCGGTGTCACCGAGCCCGAGCTGTTGGCCGCGCCCAAGATCAACTACCCGCCGCTCGCCCGGCAGCAGCGCGTCGGCGGCAAGGTCGTCGTGCTGGTGCTCGTGGACGAGGAGGGCAAGGCGACGGAGGCGCGCCTCCAGCAGGGCGTCGCCTCGAAGTCCGGCGTCAACGAGGCCGTCGTCGAAGGCGGTCGCCGTTCGCGCTTCCGGCCCGCGACGAAGAACGGAATCCCGGTGAAGATGTGGCGCACGGTCGTCGTGGACGTGCGGCCGTGAGCGGCGCGACGGCGCCCGCCGAGGTGACTTCGGGAGTCCCTGGGGGTATAACTTCGAATGCGGCGCGGCCGTGGCGCCGCGGCGCGACCCAATTCCGAGAAGGAGACGGGGCATGAGCCTTTCACCGGACCAGCGAAAGTTCTACGAGAACACGCTCGTCGTGACCAAGCGCGAGATCAACGACCTCGAGGGGCAGATCCAGGAAGAGCTCGCGAAGGTGAAGGACCGGCTCTCCGAACTCCAGAACGCACAGAAGGCGGCGCGCCAGATGTACGACGCGGCCTGCCAGCGGCTGGGCATTCCCAACGACCTCGAAGAAGAAGCGGCGGGGTAGGACGGCCTCTCTCCGCCGCCTCGCTCTCGGGTTCGTCGTCGCGCTCCTCGGCTGCCGCGCCGAGACGCCACCCGACGCCGCACCCTCCTCTCCTCCCCAACGCATCGTCTCGCTCGCCCCGAGCCTGACCGAGACCGTCTTCGCGCTCGGCGCGGGCAGCCGTCTCGTCGGCGTGTCGGAGTTCTCGGACTACCCCCCGGAGGCTCGCACCATCCCGCGAGTCGGAGGACTCGAAGTTTCCGCGGAGCGGGTCGCGTCGCTGTCTCCCGACCTCGTCCTCGCGATCCGCGAGGGCAACACACGCGGCCCGGTCACCGCGCTCGCCGCCGCCGGGATCCCGGTCGAGCTCGTGCCGGGCGGCTCGCTCGACGATGTGCTCGCCGGCATCCGATCCGTCGGCGCCCGCATCGGGAAGTCGGCGGAGGCGGAGTCGTTGGCGCGCGCGCTCGAAGAGCGGCGCGCACAGGTGCGCCGCCGGGTGGCCGGCCGCCCGCGCCCGAAGGCCGTCCTGCTGGTCTGGCCCGACCCGCCGCAGGCCGCCGGAGGCGGGACCTTCCTGGCCGACGTGCTCGAGGAGGCCGGCGCCCAGAACCTCCTCGCCGACCGCGCAGGGTACCCCGTCGTCTCGGCGGAGTGGCTCGCGACCGCGCCGCTGGAGCTGTTCGTCGTGCCCGATTCCTCGGGGACCCGCGCGGCCTTCGCACGGGCGCGCGCGATGGGTGCGCTCTCGCGCGGAACGGCCGCGAGGGCCCGCGCGATCTTCGTGCCCGAGGACACGCTGACGCGCCCGGGCCCGCGGATCTTCGGTGCGCTCGAGACGCTGGAACACTCGCTCGCGAATGGGGGAAGCTCTCCCTGATGGCGCCCGCGCACAAGACCCGGATCCTGCTCGCGTCGCTCCTGCTCCTCCTCGCCGGTCTCGCGGCCGCGCTCTCGATCGGGGGCGTCACCCTCTCGCCGCGCGATCTGATCTCGGGGGAAGGCGATGCCGGCGCCACCGCCCGGATGATCGCAGCCCTGCGCGCTCCGCGTGTCGCGCTGGCGGCGCTCGTCGGCGCGTGCCTCGCGCTCTCCGGGGCGGCGATGCAGGCCCTCCTGAAGAATCCGCTGGCCGATCCGTTCCTGCTGGGCACCTCCGGCGGGGCCGCGGCGGGAGCGGCCCTGGCGGCGCTCGCGGGCGCCTCGCCGCTGCTCGCACCGGGCGCGGCGTTCGCCGGCGCGGCCCTGTCGGCGATGGCGGTCGCGGCCCTTGCCCGCCGCAGCGGGCGGCTCGACTTGAACCGCCTTCTGCTCGCCGGCCTGATCGCCAACGCCTTCTTTTCGGCCCTGCTGCTGGCGGTCTTCTCGATCGCGTCGCTGGAGGCCGCGCGCTCGATGCTCTTCTGGATGATGGGAAGCCTCGCGGACGCGACGGCCGGCCGCGTCACGGCGCTCCTGCCCTACGCGGTCCTCGCGGCCGCCGTGCTGCTGCCGGCGTCGGCGAAGCTGAATCTCTTCGCCGTCGGAGAGGACAATGCCGCGGCGCTCGGCGTCGACACCGAGCGGACGAAGGCCGCCGTCTTCCTCGCCGCCTCGATGCTGACGGGCGCCGCCGTCTCCTTTGCCGGGATCATCGGGTTCGTCGGGCTGCTCGTTCCACACGCGGTGCGCGCCGTGGCGGGCAACGATCAGCGCGTGCTGCTTCCGGTTTCGGCGCTGGCCGGCGCCGGCCTTCTCGCGGCCGCCGACGGAGTGTCGCGGGCCGCGCTGGCCCCGTCGGAGCTGCCGATCGGCGCGGTGACCGC
>DATBIJ010000230.1:0-4540 GCA_036557025.1 Thermoanaerobaculia bacterium
AGACCGAAATCGAGCAGCTTCACTCCCGACTTCGTCAGCATCACGTTGGCCGGCTTCAGATCCCGGTGCACGAACCCCTGCCGGTGCGCCTTGTCCAAGGCGTCCGCGATCTGCGTTCCGTATTGGAGTGTCTGCACCAAGGGAATCGCTCCCCGCGAAAGCCGCTCCGACAGCGTCTCCCCCTCCAGCAGCTCCATGACCAGATACTCGGTCTCCCCTTCCCGCCCCACGTCGTAGAGGGCGCAGATGTGCGGGTGCGAGAGCTGCGAGATCGTCTTGGCCTCCCGCTCGAAGCGCTGGCGGGTTTCGGGCGAGGGGGTCTTGTGCGATGACAAGACCTTGACCGCCACCGAACGCTCGAGCCGCGTGTCCCTGGCCTTGTAGACCTCCCCCATCCCTCCCGCGCCCAGGGGTGCGAGGATCTCGTACGGACCGAGGCGCGCGCCGGCGGGAAGCGTCATGAAGAGCTCACCTCACGGCAGCCCGACGCGCCGCACCAGGTCCGTGAAACGCGGATCGGACCGCACGGGATCGAACTTGGGATCCACCTTCAGGAAGGTGAGGCCGTGGGACCGCTCGCGAAAGGCGTCCTCCAGGAGCGCAAAGGTTCGATCCGAATCGCCGAGCGGCAAGTACGCGGCCGCCGTGTAGTACGGCGAGACATATCGGGTCTTTGCCAACTCCTCGAGCTCCGCGAGCGTCTTCCTCGCCTCCTCGAGACGGCCGGCGACGCCAAAGGCGTGCGCGAGCTCTGCCCGGAATTGCGTTCCGCCCGAGAGCTCCGCGGCCCGCTTCAGCTCCTCGATCGCCCGTTCCGGGTTCGACGCCTGCTCGTGCGCGAGGCCGAGGACGCGTCGCGCGATCGCGAAGCTGGGATCCATCTCGATCGCCTTCTCGGCTTCCCGCATCGCCTCGTGGTACCGGCGCGCGAAGTAGAGGCTCCACCCCGTCGCCGCATGGATGATGAGCGAGAGCGGATCGAGCTCCTGCGCGCGGCGCCATTGCGGGAGCGCCTCATCGAACCGTCCGAGGGCCGTCAGGAGGTTCGCGTAGTAGTTGTGGGCCGTCGGGTAGTTCGGTATCGCTTCGAGGCACTTCCGGTATTCCCGTTCCGCTTCGCTCCAGTTCCAGTCGTAGTAGTGGATCGCATAGGCGAGCGGCGCCCTGGCCTCCGCGAGCGACGGGTCGATCTCGAGCGCCTTCAAGGCCGCGGCCTTGGCCTTGGGAAAGGCCTCGCCGGGGGGCGCTATGGCGTGAAAGCCGAGAACGCCGTACGCGTCCGCCAATCCGACGTAGGCGGCGGCATAGCTGGGGTCGATCTCGATGGCTTGCCGGAAGTACTCGATCCCCCTGCGGATGCCGTCCTCGCTGCGCTTGTTCCAGAAGAACCGGCCGCGCAGATAGTGACGATAGGCCTCCGTGCTCTCCGTCGCGGGGCGCGCCAGGCTCTCTTTCTCCTCGCCGGTCAGCTTGCGGCGCAGGTTCTCGGAAATCTGGGTCGCGATCTCGTTCTCGATCGCGAGCGCGTCCGACATGCTGCGGGCAAACTGCTCGCCCCAGAGCTGCGACTCGTCGGCCAGGTCGACGAGCTCGAGCCGCACGACGACGTTGTCGCCGCGGTGGATGACCCGGCCCGTGACGATGGCCCCCACACCGAGCGCGCGGCCCGCGGCGAGAGGATCCACGTCCGGCCCCTTGTAGCGGAAGACGCTGCTGCGAGCGATCACCCGCAGGCCCGCCAGGCGCGAGAGTCGCATGATGATCGCCTCCGTGACGCCGTCGGCGAGAAACTCCGCCTCGACGTCACCGGCGGCGTGGACGAACGGAAGGACGGCGATCGAATCGATCGCGCGTCGCGCGCTGCCGGAGGAGGCGCGAGGATCCGCCGCCGCGCTCCGCACGGCGCGCAGCGCGAAGGCCAGGTCCCGCGCCGACTGAAAGCGCTCGCCCGCCTCCTTTTCGAGGCAGTGGGCGACGATCCGCGAGAGCTCCCGGGGCAGACCCGGATCGATGTCCGTGAGCTGCGGCACGGGGTCCCGGAGGATCGAGGCCATCGTCTCGGCGCCCGACTTGCCGCCGAAGGGTCTACGGCCGGAGACACACTCGTGGAGCACACAGCCGAGCGAGAAGATGTCGCTGGGCACGTCCACGGATTCCCCGCGCACCTGCTCCGGCGACATGTAGCCCACCGTCCCCATGACGTACCCCGGCTGCGTCCCTCCGACGGCCGTCGGGGCGGAGGTCTCGTCTCGGGTCGCGGGCGCCTTCCAGCGCGCGAGCCCGAAGTCCAGCACCTTCACGCGTCCGTCGGAGGTCAGGAAGATGTTCTCGGGTTTCAGATCCCGGTGCACGATCCCTCGCGAGTGCGCGGCCGCGAGCCCGTCGGCGACCGCCGTCGCGATCTCGACTGCCTTCGGCCAACCCGGCGCGGAATGGGAGAGGCGCGTGCGCAGCGTCTCTCCCTCGAGCAGCTCGGAGACGGCGTAGAGGCGGTCCTCGTCGCGTCCGAAATCGAAGAGGGTCACGATATTCGGATGCGAGAGTGCCGCGATCGCCCGCGCCTCCTGCTCGAACCGCCGGACGGTCTCCGCATCGCGCGACATCGTCTCCGGCAGGACCTTGACCGCGACCTCGCGCCCGAGCCGCGTGTCCTTGGCCCGATACACCTCGCCCATCCCGCCGGCTCCGAGGGGCGCGAGGACCTCATAGGGGCCGAGCTTCGTTCCGGCGGTGAGCGTCACGGAAGCCCTTCCACCAGGTAGAGCTCCCCGAGCTCGCGGCGGTAGGAGTAGACGTACGAGCGGCCGTCCGGCGTGATGAAGACCGGGCCGACCGAGAGGACTCCTGCCGGGTCGGGGGGCTCCAGGATCTTCCACAGCCGGCGGCGTCCCGTCTCGACGTCCACGAGGAAGACCTGAATCGGCAGCCCGGAATTCCGGCAAACATACAGCCCGCGGCCGTCGGCGCTCCAGCGGATGGGAAACTCGTCCGGCTCGACGCCGGGCACCACCCGCGGCTCGCCCGACGAGACGGGGTACAGAAGGACCTTCCGGTCCGGACCAATGGCGGCAATGCGAGTTCCGTCCGGAGAGAGCCCCTTCCAGCGGCCGATGTTGATGCCTTCGGGGCCGATGGCACGCGGAAGTCCATCGAGATCCTGGACGAAGAGTCGAATGCCTCGGCCCTGCTCGGAGCCGACCGTCACGATGCGCTTGCCGTCCGGAAAGAAGTTCGCCCACGGGCTGTACTTGATGGAGCTCTTCGGCAACGCCTTCGGTTCGCCCGGTCCCGTCGGGAGCAGCACGAGCTGATCGCGAGCCTGATCGACCGTCAGAACCCAGCGGCCGTCCGGGGAGATGCAGAGGCAGCGCGACTCACCCAGCCGGACCGCGTCCGACCCGTCGGTCTTTCGGGAATAGAGCTGGTACCGGGGCCCGACATTCTGCTCCTCGAAGAGAACGAGCTCGCCATCGGCGGAGATGTCGCAGGGATAGGACCAGTTGAACCAGGTCAGGTTCCGTTCCCGCAACTCCCCGTCGCGCAAAGCGACGATCTCGCGGCGGGGCTCGAATCTCTGCAACAAGAGCTTGCCGTCGCGGGAGACGTCCTGAACCTGATAGTACCCGGTCAGATTCGTCACGCTTCGGATGGTTCCGTCGAGCGACACCCGGGACAGATCCGCGGCGCCGCCCCGGTCGAACGTGGTGATCCAGAGCTCCTTGCCTCCGGGCTCCCATGCGAACGAGGAGACCCCCTGGGCCACCAGGACACGACTGCGGCCCGACTCCTCCACGATCTTGAGGCTTCCGAGGTTGTCTCCGAGCTCCGGATGGTCGAAGAAGGCCACGCGTTTTCCATCCGGAGACACGCGAGGGCGACTCATCCAGGCCACGCCCTGATGGAGCTTGCGCCCTATTGGGTACTCGAGCACGCGACCTTGAGCGGTCGTCCGAATCACAGCCAGGTTGGCGCCGTCGGGCGACCAGTCGGCGTCCTGAACGTCCTCCAGCAGCTCCCGCGGCGCGCCGCCGGCCAGCGGCACCCGCGCGAGCGTGCCGAACCCTTCCCATCCGATGACGTACCGCCATCCCCTGGAAAGGGCGAGCTCCCCCGTCGTGGAGACGGCGAGCAGGTTCGCGCCGGGAAAGCCGAGGGGGCGGGACTCGGGGCTGCCCAGACGGATCGAGAAGACCTCGACGGGTTTTCCGTCCGCGGCAGAACTGTAGACGACGCTCTGACCGTCGGGCGTGAAGCGGGCGTTGAGAATCGCGCCGCGCCGAAACGTGAGGGGCTGGAAGCTCGGCGTGGCGGTCTCGCGTCGAGTCCCGAGCAGATATCCGGCGGCCAGCGCCGCGAGTGCCGCGAGCGCCGCGAGCGGCAGCCAGCGCGAGAGACGCGTCCGCCGGACCGGCGCCGCGACGGCATCGGCGGACGCCGACACCGAGGTCTCCGAGAGATGGTCCCGGATCGCCCGAAGATCTCGCGCCAGATCCCTCGTCGAGGCATAGCGGTCCTCGGGATCCTTCGCCAGGCACCGCTC
>DATBIJ010000231.1:0-2812 GCA_036557025.1 Thermoanaerobaculia bacterium
GTTCGTCCGCTTGGATCTCGCGGAGGCCGGCGTCCTTGAGGAAGCCTTGAGAAAGCCTCGAGGATGGCTAAGGGCGAGGAGTGCTCTGCGGGAGGCGCGGCAGCCCGATCTTCTCGACGTAGGCCTGGAAGCGCGGGTCGCCGCGCAGGGGGTCCCAGGTGGGGTCGACGGCGAGGAACACGAGGTCTCTGGTATGCGAGGTAAACGCGCGCCCGAGCCACTGGAGCGCCTGCTCCTTGTCCCCGAGCCGGGCCAGCCGCAGCGCGTTGGCCGCGGAGTTGAGGGTATCGCCGGGAGGCGACTTCGCGATGCCCCAGTCCAGGACCGCGCGAGAGAACGCGGTGTAGCCCTTCTCCTGCCAGAGACGGTGCAGGTTGGCCACGGGAGGCGCGGAAGCGCCCGCGCTCAGGAACGCGCGCTCGAAGTGGGCCACCGCATTGGTCTCGTCGCCCTGTTGCTCGTGAACGATCGCGAGGAAGAAGTGTCCGTAGTAGCTCTGCGGATCGAGCGTCAGGACGTGCTCGAGCTGGGAGGCGGCCTTCTCGTAGTCGCGGGCGAAGTAATAGAGGCGCCCGAGGTGATGGCCGACCGGGTCGGAGAGCGGGTCGAGCTCGTAGGCGCGGCGGCACTCGGCGATCGCTTCGTCGAAGCGGCCGAGCGCGGCCAGCAGCGTCGAGAAGCGGTAATGCACGTCCGAAGAATTGGGGTCCAGCTCCAGCGCCTTGCGGAAGGCGCGCTCCGCCCCCGGGAAATCCCAATCCCAGAACGTCTTCACGAGCCCGTCGGCGGCGTGGGCCTCGGCGAGATCGGGCGCGAGCTCCAGCGCGCGCGCCGCATCCGCCTTGGCCTTGGGCATCCATTCCTTCGCGGGGGAGCCGAAGGCCTCCGCTTCGGCCAGGCGCGCCCAGGCCTGCGCGTAGTCCGGCGCGATCGCGATGGCCTTTCGGAAGTGCTGGATCGCCTGGACGTTCGCCGGCGGCAGGGCCTGATTCTGGAGATGCCGTCCCCGCGCGAACTCCAGGTAGGCCTCCGGATCCAGAGGACCCGCGCGGCGGGCGAGGCGCGCGCGGTCCTCTTGCGTCACACGGACAGAAACGCCCTCGGCGATCGCGCGCGCGATCTCTCCCTGCAGGGCCTGGATATCCCAGGAGTCGCGCTGCCAGGTCTGCGCCCAGAGCGCGCGGTCGCTTCTCGCGTCGATCAGCTTGGCCGAGATCTGGACCTGATCGGGGAAGTGCTGGATGGAGCCTTCCACGATGGCGTCGACGCCGAGCGCTTTCGCGATCTCCGGCAGCGGCTGCTTCGGCTGGCGGTAGAGCATCACCGAGGTTCGGGAGATCACGTGAAGGGCGCCGACTCCGGAGAGCCGCCCGATGACCTCCTCGGTCATCCCGTCGGCGAAGAAGTCCTTGTCGGGATCCTGTCCGATCGTCGAGAAGGGAAGCACGGCGACCGACCGGATCGGGGCTGCCGCCTGCGGCGCCGGCTGCGGAGCGCGGCGCAGCCATCCCGTCACCGCGGCGAGCAGCAAGAGCGCCGCCGCGCCGGCGGCGGCGGCGAGGGCCAGAGAGCGCGCGCTCGCGCGGGTCGCCGGCGAGGCTGACGGCGGCGGAGGCTCCGGCGCCGGCGGCCCCGCGGCCGCTTCCGTCTTCGGATCGAGAACTTCGATCGGCGCGACGAATCGATACCCGCGCCGCGGCAGGGTCTCGACGAAACGCGGAGTGTCGGAGGAGTCGCCCAGCGCCTCGCGCAGCTTGTTGATCGCGGCGTTGAGCGAGTGGTCGAAATCGACGTGCGTGTCGTCGGCCCAGAGCCGGCGACGCAGCTCTTCGCGCGTCACGACGTCGCCGCGCGCGGCGATCAGCATCGCGAGGATTTCGAAGGGCTGGCCGGCGAGGCGCAGGCGGATGCCCTGCTTGCGCAGCTCGCCCGAGCGGAGGTCTGCCTCGAAGACGCCGAAGCGAACCTGCCGCGGTCCGTCGCTCTTCGCTCCTCGCCTCTCGGTCGCCACGACATCACTCTACGGCGATCGGGGCTCCGAGGTCCTCTTTTGGGGGCCGCTCCGGTCGATGAGGACACCCGTCAAGTCCCCCCAGGCGAGGGCTTTGTCCGATGACCTCCCCCCGATGCCCAAATGACGGTCCGGGCATGGAGGTAGGCGAACGCTGTCCCGACCCTGAGGCCTCACGACGGCGCGACGGATCCGGCGCCGCAGGAGGCCACGATGCGGACGGCGATGCGGACGATGACACTGGTTCTGATGACGGTTGGCTCCGCCGACATGACGGCGCAGGAGAACACGGTGGAGGTGGCTTTCGAGCGCCACGCGAGCCCCTCGGTGCTGCTGGTTCGCGCGCGTGTCAACGAGAAGGCGGTCTTGCTGATCCTGGACACGGGAGCGAGCAACACGGTGCTGTCGCAGGAGCTGCTGGGCGAGAAGCTGGCGCGCTCGCGCTTCTCGACGCAGAGCGCAGGGCTCCATGCCCAGGGACGCTGGACGCAGGCGACGCTCGAGCTGGGCGGAAGAACCTGGCGCGATCGTCCCGTGGTCGCGATGAACCTCGCGGAGGTCTCTCGGGCCTATGGGCGCCGGATCGACGGCTTGATCGGCCAGGACCTGCTGTCGGAGTTCGCGAGCGTCACGATCGACTTCAAGGCTCGCCGGCTGCTCCTCGCGCCGTAGGGCCAGGTCTCGACACCGGACCCGCTCAGGCGGCCACCGGCGGGCGGCAGTCCGCGCAGGGGGTGAAGCCGGCGTCGCAGGCCTCGCGCTCCGAGCGAAAGCGGATGAGGTTCTCGCGGATGAGGTCCT
>DATBIJ010000232.1:0-14279 GCA_036557025.1 Thermoanaerobaculia bacterium
CGGTGGAAAGCCGGTAGACGGAAGACGGTAGAGGGTAGACGACAAGAAACCTTTACGCGACCCTCTTTCGTCTTCCATCTCCCGTCTTCCGTCTCCCGTCTTCCGTCTTCCGATCTATCATTCCGTCGTCCTCATCGTCCCGCGGCTCATGGCCTCCTCCGCCGCCATGCTGGTCCGCGTCTCCTCCGCCGTTCTCGCCGGGATCGAGGCCCGCCTCGTCGACGTCGAGGTCTCCATCGGCGGGGGCCTGCCGCGATTCACGATCGTGGGGCTGCCCGACGCCGCCGTGCGCGAGTCGCGCGAGCGGGTTCGCTCGGCCCTGCGCCACGCGGGCTTTCCGAGGATCCCGGGGGCCATCACGGTCAATCTCGCGCCGGCGGAGCTGCGCAAGGCCGGCGCGTCGCTCGATCTGCCGATCGCGCTGGGGCTGATCGCCGCGACCGGGGGGCTCGACCCGGAGAGGCTCAGGACCGCGATGGCCGCGGGCGAGCTTTCCTTCGACGGCGCGCTGCGGCCGCTTCGCGGGGCTCTCTCGCTGGCGCTCGCCGCGCGGGAGGCGGGCCTCGAAGAGCTCCTTCTGCCCGACGGCAACGGGGCGGAAGCGGCCGCCGCCGACGCCGTCGCGGTGATCCCGCTGCGATCGCTGACACAGGCGGTCGCGCACCTCCTCGGGGCGGCCCCGGTCGCGCCGCGGAAGGCGGATCCGCCCGGTGCGACCGGATTCCCCGACGACGGCGACCTCTCCGAAGTCAGGGGACAAACCGTGGCGCGCCGCGCGATCGAGCTCGCCGCGGCCGGCGGCCACCATCTGCTGCTCGTCGGGCCTCCGGGATCCGGCAAGACGATGCTGGCCCGAAGGCTGCCGACGATCCTTCCCGCGCTGTCGCGGCCGGAGGCGATCGAGGTGACGCGGGTCCACTCGGTCGCAGGCCTGCGCCCCGCCGGCGGGGGCCTTCTCGAGACGCCTCCGTTTCGTGCGCCTCACCATGCGATTTCCGCGGCTGCTCTCGTCGGAGGCGGCCCCCGGCCCGGGCCGGGAGAAATCTCGCTGGCGCATCGGGGTGTGCTCTTCCTCGACGAGCTGCCGGAGTTTCACCGCGACGCCCTCGAGGCGATCCGCCAGCCTCTCGAGGCCAAGCACATCCTCGTCGCCCGGCGCGGCGGCTCGGCACAGTTTCCCTGCGATGTGCTGCTCGTCTCGGCGATGAACCCCTGCCCTTGCGGTCTCGCGGGCGATTCACGGCGCGTGTGCGCCTGCGATCCCGGCGCCCGACGCCGCTACCTCCGCAAGATCAGCGGTCCGCTGCTCGACCGCATCGACCTTCAGCTCGCGGTGCCGCCGATCGCGTGGCGAGAGCTCTCCTCGCGCGCGCCGTGCGAGGGCTCCGCCTCGGTCCGCGAGCGCGTGATTGCCGCGCGCGCGATCGCCGCGGCGAGGCGTCCGGAGTGCCCGGGCTTTCGCAACGCGCAGCTGACGGGCGAGGACCTCGCGCGGCACGCGCCGCTCGCGCCGGAGGCGCGTGACCTGGTCGCACGGACAGCCGACCGTTTGGCCCTCTCGGCGCGAGCGCTTCATCGCGCGCTGAGGGTCGCGCGAACTGCCGCGGATCTCGCCGGCAGCGAGCGGGTGCTCTCCGAGCACGTGGCCGAGGCTTTGTCCTACAGACTGCGGCTCGCGGAGGACGGCGAGGCGTTTTCCGCCGTTTTGTCTTGACACCCCCGGAGCCCGGCCCATACGATCCCGGGATCATTCGTGGCGCTGAGGCGCCCAATCGAGAAGACTCGAGGCCCCCTTCCGGAGTACACGGGAGAGGCACGCCCCGGGCCGCGAACGCCGGGAGGCAGCCGATGAGGCGTTACAACACCATCATCTTCGTTCCTCACGCGCGGGCTCGCTTTCGCAAGCTCACCGTCTCCAACCGCCTCCTCGGCAGCATCGCCGCCTCCGCAGCCGCTCTCCTGATCGCCGCCGTCGCCTTCGGATGGGCCTATCTGGCCTCCGCCCGCAAAGACTCCGAGTTCCGGGCCGCGATGGCCGAGAACGCCCGTCTCAGGACCGACACGCGGGAGCTGACTCAGAAGCTCGCGGGGCTCTCCCAGCAGATGAGCTCCTTCGAAGACCGCGCGAAGCGCCTGGCGGTGGTCGCCGGCCTGCCGCCGCTGCCCGGAAGCGGAGGCCCCACCCTGCCTGCCGGCCAGGATCTCGTGGCCCGCTCCGCCCGTCTCGAGGGCCGTTTGAACGACATCGAGTCGCAGATCGACCGCCGCAAGTCCGTGCTGCTCTCCACGCCCACCGTGGCGCCCGTCGAGGGTCTCCTGAACTCGGGCTTCGGCATGCGCCGGGATCCCTTCCACGGCAACCCGGCGTTCCACGCCGGCCTGGACATCGCGACCCCGAGCGGCCAGCCCGTCGGCGCCACGGCCGAAGGCGTCGTCGTGAAGGCCGGATGGCATGGCGAGTACGGCAACCTGGTCGAGATCCAGCATCGCTCGGGTTACCGGACCCTCTACGGCCACCTCTCGAAGATCCTCGTGGCGGAGGGGCAAAAGGTGGAGCGCGGCGACAAGATCGGTCTCGTCGGCTCGACCGGTCGCTCCACGGCTCCGCACCTGCACTACGAGGTTCGTGTGGGCGACCGCCTCGTCAACCCGCTCGAGTACATCCTCGACCCCTCGCTGACGCGCTGAAGCCCGCCCCCGCCTGCCCGCCCGACTCGGCAATAATCTCGGGCCGAGCCGCGTTAGCGCTCCAAATATGATCGACCGCCTCCTCACCAAGGTCTTCGGCACGCAGCACGAGCGGGATCTCAAGAAGCTCGCGCCACGGGTGGCGGCCATCAATGCGCTGGAGCCCGCTCTCCAGAAGCTCGACGACGGGCAGCTGCGGGCGAAGACCGCCGAGTTCAAGGCCCGCATCGCGCAAGCCGTGGACCGCGCTCCCGAGGAGGAGAAGGCGGCGGCGCGGCGCGCCGTCCTGGACGAGCTGCTCCCGGAGGCCTTCGCCGTGGCGCGCGAGGCCTCGGTCCGCGCGCTCGGGATGCGGCCCTTCGACGTCCAGCTGATCGGCGGAATGGTGCTCCACGAGGGGAAGATCGCCGAGATGAAGACCGGCGAGGGCAAGACGCTCGTTGCGACCATGCCCGTGTACTTGAACGCGCTGGCGGGCCGCGGCGTGCACGTGGTCACCGTCAACGACTACCTCGCGCGCCGCGACGCGGAGTGGATGGGCAAGATCTACCGCTTTCTCGGACTGACGGTCGGATGCATCCAGAACTCCCTTCAGGACGCGGAGCGGCAGGCCGCGTATGCCGCGGACGTCACCTACGGAACCAACAACGAGTTCGGCTTCGACTACCTTCGCGACAACATGAAGTTCGAGGTCGAGTCGATGGTCCAGCGCGGCCACGTCTTCGCGATCGTCGACGAGGTCGACTCGATCCTGATCGACGAGGCCCGAACGCCGCTGATCATCTCCGGTCCCTCGGAGCAGAACACCGACGTCTACCACCGCTGCAACCGCGTGATCCCGCACCTGGCCAAGGGCGAGGAGCACAAGGACAAGCACGGCAACAAGTGGACGACGGGCGACTACCTCGTCGACGAGAAGGCCCGCACGGCGGTCATGACCGAGGAAGGCGTCGCGAAGGCCGAGAAGTACCTGAACGTCGACAACCTCTACGACCTGAACAACGTCGACCTGCTCCACGGCGTCGAGCAGGCTCTGCGTGCCCACGCCCTGTACCGGCGCGACGTCGAGTACATGGTCAAGGACGGGCAGGTTCTGATCGTCGACGAGTTCACCGGCCGCATCCTTCCGGGGCGCCGCTGGTCGGATGGCCTGCATCAGGCCGTCGAGGCGAAGGAAGGGGTCAAGATCGAGGCGGAGAACCAGACCTACGCCACGATCACGCTCCAGAACTACTTCCGCCTCTACGAGAAGCTCGCGGGCATGACCGGCACGGCGGACACCGAGGCCGCGGAGTTCCACCAGATCTACAAGCTCGACGTCGTCGTGATCCCGACGAACATGCCGATGATCCGGCAGGACCACCAGGACGTCGTCTACGCGAGCGAGCGCGAGAAGTTCGACGCGGTTGCCGACGAGATCGCCAACCTGCGCGAGAAGGGCCAGCCGGTCCTGGTCGGCACCGTGTCGATCGAGAAGTCCGAGCGGCTCTCGAACCTGCTGAAGCAGCGCAAGGTCCCCCACGTCGTCCTGAACGCCAAGTTCCACGAGAAGGAGGCCGAGATCGTCTCGCAGGCGGGCCGGTCGGGAACCGTCACGATCGCAACGAACATGGCGGGCCGCGGCACCGACATCGTGCTCGGCGGCAACGCGGACGCGATCGCCGATCAGCGCCGCAAGGAGGCCGACGGCCCCGAGGCGTTCGAGGCGATGCGCGCGCAGCTGCGCGATCAGATGCGGGGCGACCGCGAGACGGTCCTCCGCGCCGGGGGCCTGATGATCATCGGCACCGAGCGCCACGAGTCGCGCCGTGTCGACAACCAGCTTCGCGGCCGCAGCGGTCGCCAGGGCGATCCCGGTGCCTCGCGCTTCTATCTCTCCCTCGAGGACGACCTGATGCGGATCTTCGGGTCCGATCGCATGCAGGGCGTCATGCGCAAGCTCGGGATGGAGGAGGGCGTGCCGATCGAGCACGGCATGGTGACGCGCTCGATCGAAAGGGCCCAGAAGCAGGTCGAGGCCCGCAACTTCGAGGCACGCAAGCACCTGCTCGAGTACGACGACGTCATGAACCGCCAGCGGGCGGAGATCTACCGCCAGCGGCTCGAGATCCTGCAAGGCGTCCGCGGCAAGGCCGAGGTCCTCGCGCTGGCGGAGACGATCCTGGACTACCTGCTGGACCGCCACCTCGCCGAGGCGAAGGACTCCGAGGAGTGGGATTTGTCCGCCTTCGCTCTCGGCCTGAAGGAGTACTACGGCATCGATGCCAAGGCGGAGTCCTTCGCCGGCAAGACGCGCGAGGAGATTCGCGAGCAGCTGCTCGCCCTGTTGACGGCGAAGTACGAGGAGAAGGAAGCGCAGCTCGGGGCCGAGACCATGCGGCTCCACGAGAAATTCCTCATGCTCCAGGTCGTGGATCAGCAGTGGAAGGACCACCTGCTCGCGATCGACCACCTGAAGGAGGGCATCGGCCTGCGCGGCTACGGCCAGCGCGATCCCCTGGTCGAGTACAAGAAGGAGTCCTTCGAGCTCTTCACGCTGATGAAGGAGCGCATCGAGGACCTGATGGTCCAGTACCTCTTCCGGCTGCAGCCGGTCGTTCGCGAGGCGGCCTCGGCCCGGGGCGGCGAGCCCGCGGCGCCCGTTCGAATGCCACCGGCGCGCAAGGCGCCCGCGGTGAACTACTCCTACGGCGCCGCCGCTTCGGGCGGCTCGGACGCCAAGGTCGAGACGGTCCAGCGCGCGGGCCCGAAGGTCGGCAGGAACGACCCCTGCCCCTGCGGGTCGGGACGGAAATATAAAAAGTGCCACGGCGCCGCCGCGGCGGGAGCATAAGCAGCATGCGGGAAGAGGTTTTCTTGGCTGTGGTAGCTAGAAACTCTCGGCCGCTGTTCGCGAAGCGAACGCCCGCGGCCGACAGCCATGGGGCAGCGGCGGCGGGAGCGTAGAGATGGCACCGCGCCGCCGTAAGCCCGCCGCCGTGGAGGCTCCCGAGGTGCCCCTCGCACTGACCTTCGACGACGTCCTGCTGCTGCCCGCGCACTCGCGTGTCCACCCCCGCGACGTCGACCTGCGCACCCGCATCACCGACGGGATCGCGCTGAACATCCCGATCGTCTCCGCGGCCATGGACACGGTCACCGAGTCGCGCCTGGCGATCGCCATGGCCCAGCAGGGCGGCCTGGGGGTCATCCACAAGAACCTCTCGGTCCAGGCCCAGGCCGAGGAGGTCGACAAGGTCAAGCGCTCCGAGTCCGGCATGATCGTCGACCCGGTCACCTGCCGGCCGCAGCAGAAGATCTCCGAGGCCCTGGAGCTGATGTCGCGCTACAAGATCTCCGGGGTCCCGGTCGTGGACGCCCGGGGCAAGCTCGTCGGAATCCTCACCAACCGCGACCTGCGCTTCGAGACCCACCTGGACCGGCCGATCTCCACGCGCATGACGCGCAGGAAGCTCATCACGACTCCGGTCGGCACGACCCTCGAGCAGGCCAAGGAGCTTCTGCACGAGCACCGCATCGAAAAGCTCCTGGTCGTGGACAAGGCCGGGAACTTGAAGGGCCTGATCACGGTCAAGGACATCCAGAAGGCGATCAAGTTTCCCGACGCGGCGAAGGACCGGCTGGGACGCCTGCGTGTGGCCGCGGCGGTCGGCGTCACGAAGGACCTGGAGGCGCGCGCGCGGGAGCTCATCCGCGCGAAGGTCGACCTGCTCGTGCTCGATTCCTCCCACGGCCACAGCGAGGGCGTGCTGGAGGCTCTCTCCCTGCTCAAGAAGAAGTTCCCTTCCACGGCGGTCGTCGCCGGCAACGTCGCGACCGAGGAAGGCGCCCGCGCCCTGGTTCGGCGTGGGGCCGACGCCGTGAAGGTCGGGATCGGCCCCGGATCGATCTGCACGACCCGCGTCGTCACGGGGGCGGGCGTTCCGCAGATCCACGCGATCCGGGAGTGCGCGAAGGCGACCCGCGGAACGGGCGTGCCGCTGATCGCCGACGGCGGCATCAAGTTCTCCGGTGACATCACCAAGGCGATCGCCGCGGGCGCGCACGTCGTGATGATCGGCTCGCTGCTGGCGGGGACCGAGGAGTCGCCGGGCGAGACGATCCTGTATCAGGGACGCACCTTCAAGGCGTATCGGGGGATGGGCTCGCTCGGCGCGATGAAGTCCGGGTCCTCGGACCGCTACTTCCAGGAATCGATGGAGACGGAGCCGTCGAAGAACGGCGGGCTCTCCAAACTCGTCCCGGAGGGCATCGAGGGCATGGTTCCCTACAAGGGGAGCGTCGAGGCGCTCGTGCACCAGCTCACCGGCGGCGTGCGCAGCGGCATGGGTCTGTCCGGCAGCCGAACGATCGAGGACTTGCGGACGGGCGCGAAGATGATCCGCATCACGGCCGCAGGACTCAAGGAGTCCCACGCCCACGACGTCATCATCACGAAGGAAGCGCCGAACTACTACCGGCGCGACGAAGGCTAGGGCGGGTCGAGAGCGGTTCCCTCAGGAGCCCTTGGCTTTTTCGGCCTCGCGCTTCTGGCGGCGCCGATCGAGGATCTGCTCGAGCCGCTGCGCGAGCGCCGCTTCCTCGCCCGCGTCCAGCGGCCGGTAGTATCGGCGGCCGACGAGCGATTCGGGCAGGCACTCCATGCCGCCGACGCCCTCCGGCTCGTCGTGCGCGTAGCGGTAGCCGCGGCCGTAGCCGATCTCCTTCATCAGGCGCGTGACCGCGTTGCGGATCACGGGGGGCACGGGCTCCGACGGCTTCTCCGCGACGTCGTGGCGTGCCTCGCCCTCCGCGCGGTAGAGCGCGTTGGACTTGGGGGCGAGGGCGCAGTACACGGCCGCCTGCACGAGGGCGAGCGAGCCTTCGGGCATCCCGAGGAACTCGAAGGCCTCCTTGGTGTCCAGCGCGACCCGCAGGGCCCTCGGGTCCGCCAGCCCGATGTCCTCGGAGGCGAAGCGCACGATGCGGCGGGCGACGTAGAGCGGCTCCTCCCCCGCCTCCAGCATGCGGACGACCCAGTAGATCGCCGCGTCGGGGTCGGACTCCCGCATGGACTTGTGCAGGGCAGAGATCAGGTTGTAGTGCTCCTCCCCCGCCTTGTCGTAGAGCAGGACCTTGCGCTGGAGCAGGTCGCGCAGCCGGCCGGTCTCGATGCGCTTGCTCTTGCCCGCCTCCGCGTCCGCCGCCGCCGCCTCGAGCAGGTTCAGGGCCCGGCGGGCATCCCCGCCGGAGGTCTGTCCGATGAACAGCAGGGCATCGTCGTCGAGCCGGAAGTCCCGGGCCCCGAGCCCGCGCGTGAGATCGCCGAGCGAGCGGCGGACGATCCGCGCGATCGCCTCGATCGAGAGCGGCTCCAGCACGACGACCTTGCAGCGCGAGAGAAGCGCCGAGTTCAGCTCGAAGGAAGGGTTCTCGGTCGTCGCGCCGATCAGGACGATGTCGCCCGACTCCATGAAGGGCAGGAAGACGTCCTGCTGGGCACGGTTGAAGCGGTGGATCTCGTCGAGGAACAGGATCGTGCGCCGCGCGCTCGCCGCCCGAAGCCGGCGCGCCCCTTCGAGGACCTCCCGCATCTCCTTCACGCCGGTGGCGACCGCGGAGTGCTGGACGAAGCGGGCGTTGGTCTGGGCCGCGACCAGCCGGGCGAGCGTCGTCTTGCCCACGCCCGGCGGGCCCCATAGCACGAGCGAGGGGACGCGATCCTCGGCGATGGCACGGCGCAGGTACCCGTTGGGGCCGATGACCTCCTCCGGACCCTCGACCTCGTCGAGCGAGCGCGGTCGCATGCGCTCGGCGAGCGGTGTGTCCGGAGGAAAAGCCTCCGCGCCGAGGTCCGGCGAGGTGTCCTCGAAGAGATCCCGGTCGCTCATCGCTTCTCCCGCGACCGTCCGGCCGCCCAGATCCGCACGGCGCGCAGCGTCCCGGCGACGACGAACACCAGCAGCACGAACAGGACGACTCTTCCCATCACGTGCGGGGCGACAGACCCTGGATCTGCCGCTCGAGGTGGTCGAGGTTCGGGATGTCGGGATACTTCTGCTTGAGCTCGCGGTAGCTCGCGGAGGCCGCGGCGCCGTCGCGCTGGTCGAAGGCCTGCACGAGAACGAGGTTCAACAGGGCCTGCCAGTGCTCGGGGTCCGTCTCGCGGGAGCGGCGGAACTCCGCGATCGCCCGCTCGAAGTCCCCGAGGTTGCGGTAGGCCGCGCCCATGTCGCAGCGCACGGCGGCGTCCTCTTTGCGGCGCAGAGACTTCTCGTAGTAGTCGATCGCGAGGTCCCACTGCTCGCGGTCGTAATGCCAGTTGCCGACGGCCGCCAGCAGCTGCGGGTTGCGCGGATCGCGCTCGAGCTCGGCCTGGAGGCCCGCGAGCCCGCCGCCCTGGCCCGCGGCGGCGGATGAGGAAGGCACCGCCGCGGGACGGCCTCCCCCGCCGGCGAAATAGCCGCCGATGAACCCCAGAAGGCCTCCCACGAGCAGCATCACGAGGGCGCCGGACCGCGACTTCACGGGGCTTCCTCCTCCGCCTGTCGGCCGGCGCGCCACTGGCCCGCTCCCGCATCGCCGGTCCCGAAGGTCGTCGCTTCCCAGGTCCCTGCGATCGACCGGCCGTCACGGGCGAGGCGTCCGTAGAAGATCGCGTTGAAGCCGAGCTTCGAGTCGACCCGCTCCAGGCGCAGGCGGTCCTCCACGAGCGTGCCGCGCAGGGAGCCGTTCCACCCGCCGTCGAGCTGGTAGTCGCCCGAAACGATCGTTCCGTCCAGGGCGAGACGGAAGAGGCCGCGTTGGTCCCCGGGATCCACGCTCACGGCCCACTTCCCGGAGAGCGCGTCTTTCTTGACCGGCTTCCCCGCGAGCTCCGCCTCGAGGGCCGCAACGCCGCGCCGGCGATCGGCGATGCGTTCGGCCTGCAGGCGCCGGCGGTCCAGCAGGCCCCGCACCTCCTGCTCGGCGGCGGTGATCGCCTCTTCCCTGCGCGCGATCTCTTCGGCGCTCTCGCCGGCGGCGTCGGCCGCGGCCTTCGTGGCTTCCGCGAGTGCGGCGAGCGACGCCTCGAGGCGCCGCGAGAGCTCCGCGTAGCGCCTCGTGTCCTCCGAGAGCTTGCGCCGTTCGCGGGACAGCTCGGCTTTCGCGGCGTCGGATGCGGCGTCGCCCGTGGCCCAGGCGGCGACCAGAAGGAGGCCCGCGGCGGCGGCGACGGCGCGCCTCATGACCCCATGATAGTGGAACCCCGGAAAAGCGCGAGGGGGACCGAAGTCCCCCTCGTCGTTGGAGCCGTGCCGGCCGAGCGGGCTAGTGGCTGATCGACCGCGTCTGGGCGCTCTTGGCCAGCGCCTTGTCCACGAGCCGCTCGACCTCGCCCTCGTCCATGCCGTTGACGACCGCGATCTCGGAAACGATCAGGTACTTTGCCCGCTCATACATCTTCTTCTCCCGGAAGGAGAGCGTCTTGCGCGAGCTGATGAAGTTGAGCGTCTTCAGCACGTCGGCGATGTCGTGCAGCTTGCCGCTCTTCATCTTGTCCAGGTTCTGCTTGTAACGTCCCTTCCAGTCGCCGGTGGCCGAGAAACGTCCGTCGGCCAGCAGCTTCAGAAGGCTCGTGATGTCCTTGCGCTGGGTGAGCCGGCGCAGGCCGATCAGGTCGGTGTTGTTGATCGGCACCATCACCTTCGAGTTGTTGGAAAGCAGGCGCAGGTGGTAGAAGCTCCGCGGGTTCACGGGAGCCGGCACCGGCGCCACGAAACCCTCGCCGATCTTCTCGACCACGGACACGCCGTGGTTCGGGTACACCACCTTCTCACCAATCTTGAAATTCACTCGGTCCTCCTCCGAAGATTAAAGAACCTGGCACCGGGGCCGCGAACTATAGGAGAAAAGGATTAAAAAGGCAAATCGAGAATCGCAAAAAGCAGCATAACCAGCTGAGAACACAAGTCTTAGCACATTTCTTATGGTCCTGTACTATTCCCCTTGGGGAACCCTGTCCATTGGGACAGGTGCTCATCGGAAATCCGGGTCCTTCGGGCACCGAAAATGGCGCAAATCGCTGAACCGGAAGAGCCTCCGCATCACACCCCGAAGCGCCCGGATCGCAGGGCCCCGTTTCGCCCGCTATCATGCGGTTTCCGCGCTCGCCGGAGTGGCGGAATGGCAGACGCAGGGGACTCAAAATCCCCCGGCCTCACGGCCGTGAGGGTTCGACTCCCTCCTCCGGCACCAGAAATCCCAAGAGCGACGCGCGCTCCGTCGCGCGCCGCCTCAGCCCTCGAGCCCGTATTCCTTGATCTTGTTGTAGATCGTCTTGAGCGAGAGCTTCAGCAGCTCGGCGGTCTTCTTCTTGTTGCCCCGCGCGAACTCCAGCGTCTTCTGGATGAGACGACGCTCGACGTCCGCGAGCGAGTCGCCGACGGCGATCCTGACCACCGGCGCGCGCTTGCGGCGCGAGCGCCGGGTCGCCAGCGGGCGCCCCAGCACCGAGCGCATGACCATCGACCCGATCGCCGCGGATCCGGAGAGGTAGACCGCGCGCCGGATCGCCTCGCGCAGCTCCCGCACGTTGCCGGGCCACGGGTGGGCGAGCAGCGCGTCGAGGGCTTCGACCTCCAGCAACCGATGGGCGTCCAAGTCGCGCAGGAAGCGGCGTGCGAGCAGCTCCACGTCGCCGCCGCGCTCGCGCAGGGGCGGGAGGTGGACGGGCGGACCGGAGAGGGCCGCGACGAGCCCCGGGATCAGCTTGCCTTCGGCTTCCAGCGCCGCGGGATCGCCGTCCAGCGAGACGATCAGCCGGCGGCCGGCCGGATGCGTCAGCTCCTCCAGAAGAGCCCGCTGGAGCTCCTCGGAGGCCTCCTCGACGCCGGTCACCAGCAGCGTGCCGGTCGCGCCGGCGGACTCCGTCAGGAGGCCCTCGTGGGCGATGGCGAACGGCTGCGCCCCGCGCGAAGAGAGCCGGTGCAGGCAGAGGGCCGCCGTCTCTTTTTCGGTTCCCGCCTCGCCCGTGAGCAGGACGGGGTCCTCCGAGGCCGCGGCGCGCTCGATCTCCGAGGTCGCCTGGCGCCAGCGGGCAGACTCCCCGGGAAGCGCGACGTCCATCTCCGCGTGGGCGAGGCGCAGGCGGATCTGCTCGGTGGAGTCCTCCCGCTCGCGCCGCCGATCCAGGCGCGCGCGCAAGGCGGCCAGGCGGGCGAGCGAGATCGGGCGCCAGAGAAAGTCGTGCGCGCCCCGCTCCATCGCGGCGACGGCGTCCTCCAACCGGTCGGAATCCACGAGGGCCCAGGCCGCTCGCCGGGGATTCGCGGCGAGCGCCTCCGCGAGCAGCTCGGCGCCGCCCGGCGAGGCGGGGGAAACCGCCGCCACGACGATGTCGGGCTGGAACTCCAACAGGTGCCGCCGGGCTTCCGAAACGCTCTCCACGGCCCGGGCCTGGCCTCCACCCTCGGCGAGCGCCCGCCGCAGGATGTCGCGCGATTCCCCGACGGGATCCAGGATGAGGGCCTTCATGGCAAGTTGTAAATCTTACACCCGCCGGCCGGCCCGGCGGGAAACCTAGGAGCGGCCGGGCAGGCGGATCCCCAGCGTCGGCCAGAGCTGGTCGATACGCCGGCGGGTGGCCTCGTCCATCTCGATGGCGTCGGGCCAGCGGCCCTCGAAGCCCTCCCCCTTCCATTTTCGGGTGGCATCGATGCCCATCTTGCTGCCGTAGCAGGACAGCCGGGCGGCGAAGTCCAGCTCGTCGACCGGACCCCGGACCATCTCGACGTCCCGCTGCGGATCGATGGCGGTCAGAGCCCGCCAGACGACTTCGGGGATGTTGCGCGGGTCCACGCCGCCGTCGACGACGACGATGACCTTCGTGAACATCAGCTGGCCCATCCCCCAGATCGCGTGCATGGTCTTGCGGGCGTGTCCGGGGTAGCGCTTGTCGATCGCGACGATCGCGAGGTTGTGGAAGATGCCCTCCACGGGCAGATGCATGTCGACGATCTCGGGGATCGTCTTCTTCACCAGCGGGAGGAAGAGCCGCTCGATCGCCTCGCCCAGGAATCCATCCTCCATCGGCGGCCGGCCGACGATCGTGGTCTGGTAGATCGGGGACTTGCGGCGCGTGATCGCGGTGACGTGGAAGACCGGAAACTCGTCGTCGAGCGAGTAGAAGCCGGTGTGGTCGCCGAAGGGCCCTTCCCGCCGCATCTCGCCCGGGTCGACGTAACCCTCGAGCACGATCTCGGCCTCCGCGGGCACGGGGACGTCCACCGTGACGCCGCGGACCATCGGCACGGCTTCGCCGCGAACGAACCCGGCAAAGAGCAGCTCGGAGAGGCCTGGCGGCAGCGGCGCGATCGCGGACAGGACGGTCGCCGGGTCGCAGCCGATCGCCGCGGCGACTTCCATGCGGCGGCCGTCCCGGGCGTAGCCGCGCGCCTGACCCGCCCCGTCCTTGTGCTTCTGCCAGTGCATCCCGGTCGTCGCGCGGTCGAAGACCTGCATGCGGTACATGCCGACGTTGACCCTTCCGGAGGCCGGGTCCTTCGTGATCACCAGCGGCATCGTGATGAAGGGCCCGGCGTCGCCCGGCCAGCACGTCAGAACCGGCAGGGCCGTCAGGTCGACGTCCTCTCCGCGCGCGACCACCTCCTGGCAGGGGCCGCTCTTGAGCGTCTTGGGGAACACCGACGCGAGCTCCGTGATCTTGGGAAGCGCGCGCAGCTTACCGAGCAGGCCCTCGGGCGGCTGCGGGTCCAGGAAGAACTCCAGCCGCTCGTCCCACTCTTTCCAGTCCTCCAGCTCGAGAGCCATGAGCATTCGGCGGCGCGATCCGAAGACGTTGATCGCGACCGGAACGGAGGACCCTTCGACGTTCTCGAAGAGAAGCGCCGGCGCGCCCCCTTTGACGGCGCGGTCGGCGATCTCGGCGATCTCCAGCTTGGGCGAGACCTTCGCGGCGACGCGCGCGAGCTCTCCTTCGCGCGCGAGGCGCTGGAGAAAGTCGTTGAGGCTGCGGTACGCCATCGTGCTCGTCGCCCGGCCGCCCTCTTGGCGGCTAGCGGGCGCTCGCCTCCCCTCTCAGGAACCGTCGTTTCTGCCACTCCTCGACGCCGCCCATGACCCAGCGGACGTATCGAAATCCCTGGCGGGAGAGAAAGTCGCATGCCGAGGCGGCCCCGGAGCCGTCTCGGCTGAACACCACGACCGGCGCGTCCTTCCACGCCTCGAGCTCCTGCCACCGCCGCGGCAGCTCCGACAGCGGGATCTCTCGCGCATGAAAGACGTGGGGCAGCTCGTTGGTGTACTCCTCGGCGTGGCGCACGTCCACGGTCAGCACCGTGGGATTGTCCGTCATCATCTCGTGCGCGACGCCCGACTCGACCTGACGGCAGTTTGCGGTGAGCGAGGCCACGACCTTCTGGGTCGTCGTGCAGGCGACCGCCCACAGCAGCACGGCGGCCCCGGCCGACGCCCTCGCCGGGATGCTCATGCCCGTCCTGGAGCGCGCCGCCGCAGGATCACGTCGGCCTCGATCGAGCCGACGACGGCGCCGGCCGCGTTGTGGAGCGTCGGCGAGAGGTGCGCCGCCAGGCGCCGACGCGCGTCGGCGG
>DATBIJ010000233.1:0-5742 GCA_036557025.1 Thermoanaerobaculia bacterium
TCCCCGCCCGCGTCTCACTTCCTCCGAAGAGGCCTGCGATCGACGGGCGAAGCGAGGATCCCTATCGGGACGTGTTGGCTCAAAAAATTGATCTTCCTGGCGCTCCGGACGGGGTCTTCAACGCGCCGCCGTCCCCTTGCCTTTCGTCGCTGCGCTCGAGCCCTCGGTTCGCTTCAGCGTCTCTCCGATCGCCGCCGCGAGCTCCGCGATCCGCGCGGCGACCTCGCCCTCGAGGGTCGCCAGCCGCTCGCGCAGCCGGAAGAGCTCGTCGGTGATCTCCATCGCGCCCAGGACCGCGGCCTGGAACGGCTCCATCGAGGGCGCCTTGTCCCGGAACTCGCGCAGCGAGCGATCCACGTGCCCCGCCACCCGGCGCGTGTACTCGGCGTCCGCCTCCGACCGGATCGCGAACGGCTCGTCGAGGATCGTCACGCGCGTGGTCCCGGGAGTCGCCTCGCTCATCTCAGGACTCGATCACGTAGCGCACCCTGGACAAGAGTCCGCGGATCCGCTCTTCGAGGAGCGCGGCGTGGCGCTCGAGCCGCTCATGGTCCGCCTCGAGCGTCCGCAGGCGATCCTTGAGCTCGATCGGATCCAGAGCGCGACCCGCGCGGCTGCGTTCCTCCGAAGCGGCGTGAGCCGCGACGAGCCCCTCGTGCCGGGCGAGGAGCAAGGTAATGTTTTCCTCCAGTGTGTCCAGCGAACTCCGGAGCGTTTCCATTCCAGCCTCTCCCCGCGCTGCGACGCGCTTTCGTGCCGGCTTCTCCTTCGGGGCCGCGGGCTCGTCCGGCGGCAGGATCCCGTCGAGCGATCTCTGGACATGGTCGAAGTCTCCCACGCGGCCGCGGGGCCGTCGGGTCTCACCGGATTTCATATCCCCGCTCCTCGCGAAGAAGGTCCAGCAGTCGTTTCATCTCGCTTTCCACCTCCTCGTCCGTCAGCGTTCGCTCCGCCGCGAAGGTGAGCCGGAGACCCAGGCTGTAGTGTCCGTCCGGGAGCTGCGGCCCCGAGTAGCGATCGAAGATTCGCGCGCGGGCGAGATGCTCGAGGCCCGACTTCATGACGACCGACAGGATGTCTTCGGCGCGATCGCCCGCGGGCACGACCAGGGCGAGGTCGCGTTCCACCGCCGGCTCGCGGCTCCACGCCGACACCCGCGCCTCGCCTCCCGGATCGGGCAACGCGGCGATCTCGATCTCCGCCACGAACAACCGGCGCTCCACGCCCCAGGACGCGGCGACGTCCGGATGCACCTCGCCGCAGAATCCGAGGACGTCACCGTCCGTCCCCACGATCGCGGCCTGCCTTCCCGGATGGAGCCAGTGCCGCGAGCCCTCGATGAAGCGCGGCTCGATCCCGGCAGTCGACGCGAGCACGTCCTCGAGATCCCCTTTCAGATCGAAGAAGTCGTAGTCCGGCGGATCCGGCTGCGACCAGTCGAGCGGAAAACGGGCGCCGGCCGCGGCGAGGCCCAGGCATTCGCGCTCGATGACGACCCCGTCCCGGGATTCGAATCCATGACCGATCTCGAAGAGCTTCGCGCGGGCGGCGCCGCGCTTGAGGTTGTGGCCGACCGCCCTTGCGAGATTCGTCACGACGAATGGCCTCAAGAACCGATCCGATTTAGAGATAGGATTTCGTATCTCAACCAGCTTGTCAATAGCGGAACCCGGGCCCAGGACGCCTTCGGCGACGAAGGAGGGGGTATGGCATTCGTCGAAGCCCGAGGCCCTCGCCGCCCGCGACAGCCGCGTGATCCGGCGCTGGCGCGGCTCGAGCGCCGGGGCCACCGGCGGTGCCGGGAGCGGGGTGGCCGGAACGGAGGCGTATCCTTCGAGCCTGGCGACCTCCTCGATCAGATCGGCCTCGCGCGTCACGTCGAAGCGCCAGGTCGGCACGCCGACCCGGAGCGTCTCGACGGAGCCGTTCCCGACGTCGAAACCCAGCGTTTCGAGCGCCTTCCGCGCGTCCGGCGCCGTCGTCGGGCGGCCGATCAGCGTCGCGTAGCGCCCGAGCCTCAGATCGATCCGCGGCCGTTCGACGCGGCTCCCGCGATCGTCGCCCACCCGGCCTGGCGCCACCCGCCCGCCGCACACCTCCGCGATCAGGGCCGCCGCGCGGTCGAGCGCGATCTCGGGCAGCCCGGGATCGACCCCCCGGGCGAAACGCGTCGAGGCTTCGCTCGGGAGGTTCAAGCGCCGCACCGCGCGCGCGATCCGCGCGGGGTCGAAATGCGCGCTCTCGAGGAACACGCTCGTCGTCTTCCCGGTCACTTCCGATTCGAGGCCGCCCATCACGCCGCCCACCGCCACCGGCCCCTCCCCGTCGCAGATCATCGTGATCTCCTCGTCCAGGATGCGTTCACGACCGTCGAGCGTGACGAAGCGCTCGTTCGCGCGCGCCCGACGCACGACGATCCTCCCGCCGGCGAGCCGCTCCCAATCGAACGGATGGAGCGGCTGACCGAGCTCGAGCATGACGAAGTTCGAGACGTCGACCACATCGCTGACCGGTCGCTGACCCACGGAGACGAGTCGCGTCTGGAGCCAGGCCGGACTGACGCCGACCGCGAGCCCTTCGATCAGCCTGCCGAAGTACCGCGGACATCCCTCGGCGTCTTCGATCACGACGCTAGCGCGCGATTCCGCCGGGTCGCCACCCTCTTCGAGGTCGAATGTCGGAAGCGTCAGCTCCGCGCCGGCGATCCACTGCACCTCGCGCGCGATCCCGAGATGCGAGAGGGCGTCGCCGCGGTTCGACGTCACGTCGACATCGAGGATCGTGTCGTCGAGCTCGAGGACTTCGCGGATGTCGCGTCCGAGATCCGCCTCGCGCGCGCCCGCGATCCGCCAGATGCCTTCGGCTCCTCCGAGCGCGTCCAGTCCCAGCTCGGGTGCCGAGCAGAGCATTCCCTGCGATTCGATGCCGCGGATCTTCGCGCGCCGAATGTGCCGGTCTCCCGGAAGCCGCGATCCGACCGTCGCGTAGCCGTAGATCGCGCCGACTTCCACGTTGGGGGCGCCGCAGACGACCTGCCTGGTCCCGTCGCCGGCTTCCACCTCGCAGAGGGTCAGCCGGTCCGCGTTGGGATGCGGCCCCGCGTCGAGCACCTTCCCCAGGACCACTCCCTCGAACGGAGCGAAGGCCGGACGCACTTCGTCCACCGCCAGGCCCTGTCCCGTCAGCCGTCGCGCCAGCTCTTCCGGGGGCAGGTCGGCGAGGGCATGCGGCGGAAAAAAGCTCGCCAGCCACCGATACGAGACCTTCATCGACCCTCGAACTGATGCAGGAAGTGCAGGTCGTTCTCGAAGAACATGCGGATGTCGGGCACGCGGTACTTGAGCATCGTCACGCGCTCGATTCCCAATCCCCAGGCGAACCCCGTATAGCGCTCGCTGTCCCAGCCGACCGCCTCGAGCACGGCCGGATGCACCATCCCGCAGCCGAGGAGCTCCAGCCAGCCCGACCCCTTGCACGCCCTGCATCCCGAGCCATGGCAGAGCAGGCACTCCATATCGAGCTCTCCCGACGGCTCGGTGAACGGGAAGTACGAGGGCCGGAAACGGGTATCCACGTCGGAGCCGAAGTACTGATGAACGAACTCGACCAGCGCCCACTTGAGGTGCGCGAGCGAGATCCCCTCGTCCACCCACAGGCCCTCGATCTGATGGAAATAGGGCGAGTGCGACGCGTCCGGCGTGTCGCTGCGGAATACGCGACCGGGGCAGACGATGCGGACCGGCGGTTCCCGGCCTTCCATCACGCGGATCTGGACGGGAGAGGTGTGGGTCCTGAGGAGAAGCTCCGCGCCGGCGAGATAGATCGTGTCCATCTCCTCGCGCGCCGGATGACCGGCGGGGATGTTGAGCGCCTCGAAATTGTGCCACGGGGTTTCGACCTCGGGCCCCCGGGCGACCGAGAAGCCCATCCGCCGGAAGACTTCGAGCAGATCGTCGGTCACGATCGAGAGGGGATGGCGGGTCCCTTGCCCGCGGCGACGGCCGGGCAGAGTGACGTCGAGCGTCTCGTCCCCGAGACGACGGGCGAGGGCGTTCCCCGAGAGCTCGGCTTCGCGGACGGCGATCGCGGCCTCGAGCGCGTCCTTGACCGAGTTGACGAGCTCCCCCGCCCGCGGACGTTCGCCGGCCGGCAGCGCACCGATCGCCTTCGCTTCGGCGGTCAGCGCGCCCTTCTTTCCCAGCGTGCGGACGCGGATCGCCTCGACCTCGGCCGGCAGGTCCGTTACGCCGAGCTCGCGCTCCACCTGGCGGCGGAGAGCTTCCAGCCGTTTACGGAGCGATTCGATCATCCGGTTGTTCCAGGGACGTTCGAGAAACGCAGACTTTCTAGAGCTGAGCCCTGGCCGTCGCGGCCAGCTCCGCAAACCCGTCGGGGTCGTTGACGGCGAGCTCCGCCAGCATCTTGCGGTCGATCTCGATCTCAGCCGCCTTCAGGCCGTGCATGAACCGCGAGTACGAAAGCCCATGCTCGCGGGCCGCCGCGTTGATGCGCGTGATCCACAGTTTCCGGAACTGCCGCTTCTTGTCCCGCCGATCGCGATAGGCGTACTGAAGCGCGCGCTCCAGCGTCTCCTTCGCGGGCATGTAGAGCTTCGAACGGGATCCGCGGAAACCGCGCGACGCCTTGAGAATCTTCTTCCGGCGCTTCGTGCGCTGGACGTTATTGGATGCGCGTGGCATAAGGGTCCTCCTATTCTGCGGCTCGCTCTATGAAGAGAGAAGCCGCTCGATGCGGCCCTCGTCGGCCTTATGCACGTACTCGGACTTGCGCAGCGCCCGCTTACGCTTGCTCGCCTTCTTGGTGAGAATGTGTCGCAAGAACGCCTTCTTGCGCTTGATCTTGCCGGTCGCGGTCTTCTTGAACCGCTTTGCGGCGCCGCGGTTGGTCTTCATCTTCGGCATCTGGGCCTCCGGAACGCTGGACTTGCGCCTACTTCCTCGTGTTCGGCGCGAGTATCAGGAACATGTTGCGGCCTTCGAGCCGCACCTGCTGCTCGACGACCGCCAGGTCGCCGATCTCCTCGACGACGTCGTCGAGCACTTCCTTCCCGTTCTCCGTGTGCGCCATCTCGCGGCCGCGGAACATGATCGTGACCTTTACCTTGTCGCGATCCTGCAGGAAACGCTTGATGTGACGCGTCTTGAACTCGAAATCGTGCTCCTCGATGTTGGGCCGCATCTTGATCTCCTTCATCTGCGTGACGTGCTGCTTGCGCTTGGCCTCACGCTCGGCCTTGGCCTGCTCGTACTTGTACCGGCCGTAGTCCATGATCCTGCAGACCGGCGGGCGCGCGTTGGGCGCGACCTCTACGAGATCCAGGCCCTTCTCCCGCGCGGCGGACATGGCCTGGTCTACGGGAACGACCCCGAGCTGGGCGCCGTCTGTATCGATGAGTCGGACCGGTGACAGGCGGATCTGCTCGTTGACCCGCGGCTCGTTGCTGGCTATGTACGACCTCCTGGTCGAGTGTTCGGGCCGCCACGCGGCCTCGGGTTCGGCGTCTCCCGAACGCGCCTGAAAACGACGCGGCGGGCCGCCCGCTGAACGCAGGAGCCCGCCGCCGAATGCGCGCCGCGCCGTCCCGCGTGGAGATCACGGGGCGGCGTCGCGTGTCGGTACCCGCGAACAGCCGCGACCTCGAAAAGCACGGCGTCCGTCGGGCGAGAAGCCGGGGGCCTCCGCTTATCTGTGCCTTCGCGCGTACGACCTGCACGAAGGGCC
>DATBIJ010000234.1:0-6312 GCA_036557025.1 Thermoanaerobaculia bacterium
ATCCAGTCGATCCTGCTCGACGGCCACTTCGTCATCGAGCACACGGCGCGGCATCGCTCGGGACGCTTCTTCAACTTCAACGGCACGGCGGGGATGTGGCGGCGGCGCTGCCTCGAGGAGGCCGGGGGCTGGCAGGCGGACACGCTGACGGAGGATCTGGATCTTTCCTACCGTGCCCAGCTCGCGGGCTGGAGGTTCGTCTATCTGAAGGACGTCGCCGTTCCCGCCGAGCTGCCGGTCGAGATGGACGGCTTCAAGTCTCAGCAGTACCGCTGGACCAAGGGGTCCATCGAGACGGCGCGCAAGCTGCTGCCGCGCGTGCTGACGAGCCGTTTCCCGGCGCGGGTCAAGTGGGAAGCGTTCTTCCACCTCTCCAACAACCTCTCGCACCTGCTGGTCGTGGCGCTCGCGCTTCTCATGGTCCCGGCGATCGTGATCCGGGACCGGATCGGCTGGACGCGACTGGTGGCGCTGGACTTCCCCTTGTTCTTCGGAGCGTCGCTGTCGTTTCTCGCCTTCTACGCGGCTTCGCAGCGCGAGATCGGGCGGGACTGGCGCGCGAGCCTGCGCTACCTCCCGATCCTGCTCTCCTTCGGGATCGGCCTGTCGCTCTCCAACGTGCGGGGCGTCGTCGAGGCGCTGGTGGGGCGCCGCAGCGGGTTCGATCGCACGCCGAAGTACTCGATCGAGGGCACCACCGGCGAGTGGCGCCGCAAGAAGTACCGTGCGGAAGGACCGCTCTCCGTGGCCGGCGAGATCGTGTTCGCCCTGTATTTCCTGATCGCCCTCGCCTTCGCCGTCCGCGAGGGGTACTGGGCGAGCGTTCCGTTCCTGCTGATCTTCGCCAACGGGTTCGGCGCCACCGCGATGCTTTCGCTGAAGTCCCGTCGGGAGCGCCGGCCGCTGATCCGGGTCGCGACGGCTCCTACCTAGCAGGCGGGGGCCCGGAATGGCCCGGTCGCAGGAATCTCGCGGACGCCGTTCGCGAAGCGAACGCCTTCGGGCGACAGTTCCGATAGGCTGAGCGGTCCGGATGGAAGAGCCCAAGCATCCTGACTCGCACCGCGGCCGCGGCCGCAGAAAACCGCGCGAGCCCGCGCAGGCGAGCCTCCCGCTTCCTCCCCTCGACTCCCCGCCCCCGCGGCCGTCGCTGCCGGTCTTCGCCCCGGCGGCGCCGACGGCCACGCCCGCTCCCGACGCCGCGCCCGCGCGTCCCGCGAGCCCCGCGGCGGAGACCATGACGTTGTCGCTCGAGGGCATGCACTGCGCCTCCTGCGTGGCGACGATCGAGCGGGCGCTCTCGGCGGTGCCCGGCGTCGCCGCCGCGAGCGTGAATCTCGCGACGGCGCGGGCCGAGGTCTCGGGCACGGGTCTCGTGTCGGAGCGTCTCCTCGAGGCCGTCCGCGGCAGCGGCTACGAGGCGTCGGTCGCTGCGACGGAAACTGCCGACGCCGCCCCCGACACCCGCGCCCAGAAGGAGAGCCGCGACCTGCTTCGCCGCGTCCTGGTCTCGGCGGCGCTGACGGTGCCGGTGCTCGTCGTCTCGATGGGCGGCATCGAGTTCCCCGGGAAGGACCTGCTGCTCTTCGCCCTGACGCTGCCGGTCTACGCGTGGGGCGGCAGGCCGTTTCTGACGGGGATGGTGCGGACGCTTCAGCACCGGACCGCCAACATGGACACGCTCGTCGGCCTCGGGACGACGGCCGCCTTCCTGCTCTCTACCGGCGTGGCGCTGTTCCCTCGGGCGCTGGCGCGCGCGCAGGCGCACGGCTCCTACTTCGAGGCGGTCGGGGTCATCGTGACCCTGCTGCTGCTGGGACGCTGGCTCGAGACCCGCGCGCGCGGCCGCACCTCCGCCGCCGTGCGCCGCCTGCTCGATCTCTCGCCGAAGAAGGCGCGCGTGCTCCGAAACGGACGCGAGGTCGAGATCCCGCTCTCCGAGGTCGTCGTCGGCGACCGCCTCTGGGTCAAGCCGGGCGATGCGATTCCGGTCGACGCGGTCGTGCTGTCGGGAGAATCGTCGGTGGACGAATCGATGCTGACGGGCGAGTCGATTCCCGCCTCCCGCGTCCCCGGCGACCGCGTGATGGGCGGCACGCTGAACCAGCAGGGGCTGCTGGAGGTCCGCGCGGCTGCGGTCGGGCGCGACACGGCGCTCGCCCAGATCGTCCGGCTGGTCGAGCGGGCGCAGGCCTCCAAGCCGGCGCTGGCGAGGCTCGCCGACAAGATCGCCGGGATTTTCGTGCCGGCCGTCCTGGCGATCGCCGTCGTTGCCTGGGTCGCCTGGTACGTGCTCGGCCCGGAGCCGCGGGCTCTGCGCGCCACCGTCGTGCTCGCCTCGGTGCTGCTGATCGCCTGCCCCTGCGCGCTGGGCCTCGCCACCCCGACCGCGATCCTCGTCGGCACCGGTCGCGCGGCGACGCGCGGCATCCTCTTTCGCAATGCCGAGGCCCTCGAGCGCGCGCGGCGTCTGCGCACGATCGTGCTGGACAAGACCGGGACGGTCACGGAGGGTCGTCCCCGCCTGACCGACCGTGTCCTGATCGACGCGCAGGGCGAGGATCCGCTGGCCCTCGCCGCGGCGGTCGAGAAGGGATCCGCGCATCCGCTGGCGGCGGCGCTCGTCGCGGCCGCCGAGAAGGACGGCCGCCGCCTCCCGCCGGTGGAGTCCTTCGAGTCGCGGGCGGGCCTGGGCGTCGTCGGGATCGTCGGCGGCCGAAGGGTCGCGGTCGGCAGCGCGCGGCTGCTCGAAGGCGAGGCGATCGACGTCTCCCGGCTGGTCGAGGACGCGACCCGCTTCTCCGGCGAGGGCAAGACCCCGATCTTCGTCGCCGTCGACGGGAAGGCGGCGGCCCTCCTCGCCGTCGCGGATCCCGAGAAGCCCTCCTCGGCAGAGGCCGTCCGGCAGCTGCGCGCAACGGGCCGCCGCGTCGTCCTGCTGACCGGCGACAAGGAGGAGACGGCGCGGGCCGTGGCGTCGCGCGTCGGGATCGACGAGGTCGTGGCCGAGGTCGCGCCGGCGGAGAAGGCCGCGCGTATCTCGCGGCTCCAGGCGGCCGGCGACGCGGTCGCGATGGTCGGCGACGGCGTCAACGACGCGCCCGCGCTCGCCCAGGCCGACGTCGGCATCGCGATCGGCGCGGGCTCGGATGTCGCGGTCGAGGCGTCCGACGTGACGCTCGTCGGCGGCGACCTGCGATCGGTGGCCGAGGCGCTGGAAATCTCCGCGGCGACCGTTCGGGCGATCCGGCAGAACCTCCTGCTCGCCTTCGTCTACAACGTCGTCGGCATTCCGATCGCGGCCGGCGTCCTGTACCCCGTCACGGGCTGGCTGCTCTCTCCGATGCTCGCCTCGGCGGCGATGGCGGCCTCTTCGATCTCCGTGGTGTCCAACAGCCTGCGGCTCGCCCGCCGGGAGCGCGCGTGATTCCCGAGATCGCCTGGACCCCCGACAGGGTCGCCGCCGTCATCGGCGGTGTGGCGGCCCTCGTGTTCCTGTGGGTGTTCTTCTTCGGGCGCCGCCGGCCCGCCGTCGCGGCGCGCCACACGGACGCGGGTCAGGAAGTCCGCATCGTCGTCGCGGGCGGGTACTCCCCCGACCGGATCCTCGCGCGGCGCGGGCGGCCCCTGCGCCTGCTCTTCGACCGGCGCGAGGACAACCCCTGCTCCGACGAGGTGGTGCTCCCCGAGTGGGGGGTTCGCCGCGCGCTGCCCGCGTTCGCCGAGACCACGATCGAGATCGTTCCCCGTCGCGCCGGGGAGTTCGCGTTTTCCTGCGGGATGAACATGCTCCACGGCGCAATCGAGGTCGTCGAGTAGGGCCGCGCGATGGAGGATCGCCTGCGCGTCACCGAGATCTTCCACTCCCTCCAGGGCGAGTCCACGTACGCCGGCCGGCCGTGCGCCTTCGTGCGGCTGACCGGCTGCTCCCTGCGCTGCACCTGGTGCGACTCGGCGTACGCGTTTCATGGAGGGGACGAGATGTCCGTCGAAGAGGCCGCGCGCCGCGTGCTCGCCTACGACACGCGCCTGGTGGAGGTCACCGGCGGCGAGCCGCTCGAGCAGGAGGGCGTCTATCCTCTGATGCGCCTCCTGCTGGACGCCGGCCGCACCGTGCTCCTGGAGACCGGCGGCCACGTCGCGCTCGACCGCGTCGATCCGCGCGTGGTCAAGATCGTCGACGTGAAGGCTCCCGGCAGCGGCATGATGGCCGCCAACCTGCCGGAGAACCTCGCGGCGCTCGGGCCGCGCGACGAGCTGAAGTTCGTGCTCGCGGATCGCGCGGACTTCGACTGGGCTCTCGCGATGGTGGTGCGGGAAGGTCTCGACGAGGGTCGCGTCGTGACCTTTTCTCCCGTCTGGAACGGGCTTTCGGCGCCGCAGCTCGCGGAGTGGATCCGGGATTCCGGCCGCGACATCCGCCTGGGCCTGCAGGTCCACAAGCTCCTCTGGGGCGAGGTGGCCGGGCGATGAGCGGTGAGATTCTCCGCGACGGGCGCGCCGTCGTCCTGCTCTCGGGCGGCCTGGACTCCGCGACCTGCCTGCTGATGGCGGTCGCGGAAGGGCGCCGCGTGTCCGCGTTGTCTTTCGACTACGGCCAGCGGCACGCCGCCGAGCTCGCCTGCGCCCGCGCCCTCGCCGGCACGTACGGCGCCGCGGAGCATCGGATCGTTCGGATCGACCTGCCGTCGCGAAACACATCGGCGCTGACCAACCGCACGATCGGCGTGCCGCGCCACGCGCTGGGCGCCGAGGCGATCCCCGTGACCTACGTGCCCGGCCGCAACGCGCTGTTTCTCGCGCACGCGCTCTCGTGGGCCGAGACGTTGGGTGCGCCGGAGATCTTCCTGGGGGCCAACGCCCTCGATTACTCGGGATACCCCGACTGCCGCCCGGAGTTTCTCGAGGCCTTCCAGACCATGGCGAACCTCGGGACAAAAGCGGGGGTCGAGGGCCGCCTCGCCTTTCGGATCCGCGCCCCGCTGATCGCGATGACGAAATCGCAGATCGTCCAAAAGGCCGCGTCGCTCGGCTTGGATTTTGCTCTCACCTCTTCCTGCTACGACCCGTCGCCGGAGGGCGCGCCCTGCGGGGCCTGCGACTCCTGTCTCCTGCGCCGGAAGGGTTTCCTCGAGGCCGGAATGGTGGATCCGACGAACCCCTGATCCTGAAACGCATTCCGTGGCGGTCGCATATATCTGAGTGTCGGATACTCAGATCGGAGCCCGGCGCGGGCCCCGGGACAAAGACCTTCAGGTCAATGAGTTAGGTTTCGAGGATCAGAGAGGAAGAGTAACGCGATGAGGTTCGATCAGCTGACGATCAAGAGCCAGGAGGCGATCCAGGAGGCTCAGCGCGACGCGAGATCTCGCGGCAACGCCGAGCTCTCGCCCGACCACCTGCTGCTCGCGCTGCTCCGGCAGGAGGAGGGGGTCGTCGTCCCGATCCTCAAGAAGCTCGGCCTCACCCCGGAGGGCCTCGCCGCCGAGATCGAGGCGGATCTGGACCGCCGGCCGAAGGTCTCCGGCGCTTCCGCCGATGCCGCGCCCTCGCGCGAGCTGACCAAGGCGCTGGATCGGGCCTTCGAGATCGCGCGCGAGTTCGGCGACGAGTACGTCTCCACCGAGCACCTGCTGCTCGCGCTCGCGGAGCCCGCGGTCCGCGAGACCTCCCCGCGGCTCGCCGCCAAGGGAGCCGACAAAGAGACGCTGCTCAAGGCGATCCAGGCCGTGCGCGGCTCTTCCCGCATCACCGACGCCAACCCCGAGGACAAGTACGAGGCTCTGAAGAAGTACACGCGCGACCTCACCGATCTCGCGCGCCGGGGCAAGATCGATCCGGTCATCGGACGCGACGAGGAGATTCGCCGCGTCATCCAGGTCCTCTCCCGGAGGACCAAGAACAACCCGGTTCTGATCGGCGAGCCCGGCGTGGGCAAGACCGCGATCGTCGAAGGCCTCGCCCGCCGGATCCACATGGGCGACGTGCCCGAGGGCCTGAAGAACAAGCGCGTGGTCTCCTTGGATCTGGGCGCGATGATCGCGGGAGCGAAGTACCGCGGCGAGTTCGAGGACCGCCTGAAGGCCGTGCTCAAGGAGATCGAGGAGGCGCAGGGCACGATCATCCTGTTCATCGACGAGCTGCACACGCTGGTCGGCGCCGGCGCCGCCGAGGGGGCCATGGACGCCTCCAACATGCTCAAGCCCGCGCTGGCCCGCGGGGAGCTTCGCGCGATCGGCGCCACGACGCTCAACGAGTACCAGAAGTACATCGAGAAGGACGCCGCGCTGGAACGGCGCTTCCAGCCCGTCT
>DATBIJ010000235.1:0-13681 GCA_036557025.1 Thermoanaerobaculia bacterium
TTCCCAGGCCGTTGTCGCGGTTGACGATGTGGTCCGTGATCGCGATGACGTCGTGCCCCGATCGCCCGAAGAGGTCCACGACCTCGGGCAGAGGCAGGACGCCGTCCGAGTACGTCGTGTGGACGTGAAAGTCACAGAGCAACATGGAGGGACTGTAGGGGCTGGCGCGGAAGCTCGCGGGAAACCGGCGAAAAGAGAGGCCGAAGCCGGCGTTCAGAACAGATGAAGCCTCGGGCGTCCGGGTACACTCGAGGCGTGCGGGGCCTTCCCGGTCTGCCCGATTACCACGTCCACACCTTCCGCTGCGGCCATGCCGGCGGCCAGTCTCGGGACTTCGTCCGGCAGGCCCTCGCGCGCGGGGTCTCCGAGATGGCCTTCACCGACCACGTGCCGCTCTACTTCCTGCCGCCCGAGCGCCGCGACCCCAGGCTCGCGATGCGGGAAGAGCAGTTCGACGAATACCTGCGCGAGGTCGAGGAGCTTCGGGAGGAGTTCCGCGGGCAGATCCCCATCCGCCTCGGCCTCGAGGCGGATTACGCGGAGGGGCGCGAGATGACGCTCGCGGGCTGGCTCGCGCGCGCGGACTGGGACCTGGTGCTGGGCTCGGTGCACTGGGTCGCGGGAGACTGGATCGACGCGCCGGGCTCCGCCGCGCGCTTCGAGCGCGAAGGCGCCGACGCGCTCTACGACGAGTACTACCGCCTGCTCGCGCTCGCGGCGGGCAGCGGCCTCTTCGACGTGCTGACCCACTTCGACCTCCCCAAGAAGCACGGCAACCGCCCCGCGACGATCCGGCGCGAGGCGGAGGAGGCGGCGCTCGCGGCAACGCGCGCCGCGGGCTGCGCCGTGGAGATCTCCTCCGCAGGACTGCGCAAACCGGTGGCGGAGGCGTATCCCGAGCGGCGCCTGCTCGAGCGCATGGCGGCGCTCGAGATCCCCGTGACCTTCTCCTCCGACGCGCACGCGCCGGCGGAGGTCGGGTGGGGCTACGAGAAGACGGCCGCGCTGGCGCGGGAGGCGGGGATCCGCGAGTACGTCACCTTCGAGAAGCGGCGGCAGATCCGGCACCCGCTCCCGTGACGGCACAGAACTCCCGGCCAAGCGCGCGGAACGTGTCGGCCGACGGCCGCCGGCGCCGCGCCCGCGTCGCGTAGTCGACCTCGTAGAGGCCGAAGCGCGGCCGGAATCCCTCGAGCCACTCGAAGTTGTCCAGCAGCGACCAGTAGAAGTAGCCGGCGATCGGCAGGCCCATGCGCCGGCAGTGCGCGAGCACCACGGCGTGCTCGCGCAGGAAGGCCTCGCGGGCCGCGTCGCGCGCGGCGATCCCGTTCTCGGTCACGATCACGGGCCGCCCGACCGCGGCGGCCCGGCGGAGGGCCTTCTCCAGGCCGTCGGGGTGGACCTCCCAGCCCATGTCGGTCAGGCCGCGCCCTTCGCGGTCCCGGTAGAACACACGGCCCGGCAGGCCCTCGCGCGGGCCGAACCGCGCGTGGACACGGCTGTAGTAGTTGACGCCGACCCAGTCGATGGCGGCGGGAAGATCCGGGAGCGAAAACGCGACCCGTCCGACGCCGGGCAGGCCCCAGTCGACGCGTCCGGTCGCGAACGCCTGCAGGATCGCGGTGTTGTAGAAGCGGTCTCCCGCGGCCGCCAGGCGCCGGTCGAGCGCGCTGTCGGGACGGTCGGGAACAACCTCCAGCATGTTGTGGGCGATCCCGATGGAGGCCTTCGGCGAGAGACGCCGGATCTCGGCGGCGGCCGCGACGTGGGCCTCCAGCATGTGGCGCAGGGCCGTCGCCGCGGCGCCGAAGTGGCGCCGCCCCGGCGGCATCTTCCCGGCCAGGAAGCCGCCCAGCAGGAGCACCAGCGGCTCGTTGAATGGAGCCCACCAGCGCACGGAGTCTCCCAGCGCGCCGGCGACGCGCCCCGCGAGGCGCGCGAACCGCGCGACGGCTTCGGGCGATTCCCAGCCGCCCTCGGCGTGAAACCAGCGCGGGTGCGTGAAGTGCGAGAGGGTCAGGACCGGCTCGACGCCCCGGCGCAACAGCGCCTCCGTGCGCCGGCGCTGGAAGAGGAGCTCCTCCTCGTCGAACTCGCCCGGGCGGGGCTCGATCCGGCTCCACTCGACGGAGTGGCGGTAGGCGTTCGCGCCGACGGCGCAGATCAGGTCGAAATCGGCTTCCCAGCGCGCGCGGTGCCCGGTCGCCTCCCCGCACCGAACCCCAGAGACGGAGAGTTTCCCCGCCGCTTCCCAGTCGGTCCAGTCGTTCTCGACAGCCCCCTCGATCTGGTAGGCGGAGGTCGCGACGCCCCAGAGAAAGGACATGGTTGGGACTCGGGACTCGGGACTCGGGACTTCGAACTCGGGACTACGAGATCTCCGCCGCGTGGTGCTTCACCCAGCGCGCCTCGGCGATGTAGATCGTGTCCTCGCAGATGTTCGTCGCCAGATCGCCGACCCGCTCGAGGTTCTTCGAGATCGAGATCAGCTCGAGGCAGTAGGTGATCAGGTTCGGGTACTCCGCCATGTAGGTCAGCAGCTCCCGGATGATCGAGACGTTCTTCTCGTCGAGGATGTCGTCTTTCTTGATGACCTTCTTGGCCAGCTCGGCGTCCCGGTTCACGAAGGCGTCCAGGGATTCCTTGAGCATCGACATCGCGACGTCGGCCATGTAGGGGATGTCGATGAAGGGCTTGAAGGGACGCTGCCCGGCGAGACGCTGGGCTCCCTCGGCGATGTTGACGGCGTGGTCCCCGATCCGCTCCAGGTCGGAGTTGATCTTCAGGGCCGCGACGAGGAAGCGCAGATCCACGGCGACCGGCTGCTGCAGGGCGAGCAGCGAGATCGCGAGCTCCTCGTTGACGAGCTCCATCTTGTCGATTTCCTCGTCGGCACGGATGACGGCGGCCGCCCGCTCCGCGTCGATCTGCGTCAGCGCCGCGATCGCGGTCGTGATCTGGCGCTCGACCTCCCCGCCCATCAGGATCAGGTTGCGCCGCAGCTGCTCGAGCTGCTCCGAGAAGTGTTCTTTCACGATGGCGGTCTCCTTGCCTCGACTCGTTCCTAGGAGTTCCAGAGCGCCTCGGCCGACAGCATCTCCAGGTCGCGCAGGTGGACCTGCTCCTCCCGCCCGGACGGGACGGCGCGGAAGGACACCTTGCGGTCGAACACCCGCTCGAACAAGTCCGCCTTCTTGCGCGCCGCCGCGAGCTCCGCCTCGCAGTCGCCGCGCGCGGACGCCTCCAGCTCGACCTTGCGCGAGCGCACGCGACAGGACACTCCCGTCACGAGCTGGCGATGGCTGCGCTCGAGGCCGTCCGCGATTCGGACGATCGCCGCGAGCTTCTCGACCACGGGGCGCAGATAGGGGTTCAGGCGGCGCCAGCTCTCGTGGGAGTTCTTGGGCCCTCCGCCCTTGTGGTAGCGCGCGATCGAGGCCATGACCTCGATCTCGTCTGCGGAGAAGCCGGTCAGATCCCCGTGCGTGATCAGGTAGTAGGAGTGCTGCTGGTGCCGGGAATACCCGACGTAGCAGCCGACGTCGTGGAGCAGCGCCCCGTAGTGGAGCCACTCCCGCTCGGCGGCCGTGAGCTGGTGCAGGGCGTGGGTCTGGTCGAAGATCTCGAGCGCGAGCCTCGCGACGTGCGCCGCATGGAGGACCTCGGCGTTGCCGCGGCGCAGCAGCCGATCGACGCTGCGCGCCCGGACGTCGCGATCGAAGACGGGCCGCTCGCCGTGCCGGGCGACGAAGTCGAGCAGGATGCCCTCGCGCAGGCCGCGCTCCCCCACGACGATCGAGTCGGCCCCGGCGTGCTTCAGGATCCAACGCAGCAGCAGCGCCCCCGGCACCGCGATGTCGCGCCGGCGGGGATCCAGGCCCGGAATCTTCAGCTTCTCCTTCTCGGTGGTGCCGCGCAGCAGCCTGGCGACCTTCTTGAGCCCCGAGCGGGTCAGCGTCCGATGCCCCGAGGGGTTGGGCTCGCGCCCCCGGATCGCCGCCTCGTAGACCATCGACAGCGACTGGATGGTGCCCGAAGTCCCCACGCAGGTTCGGAACCCGGTCTTGCGGACCGCATCGACCGCCCGCTTCGCGGCCGCGCGGATCTCCTTCTTCATCCGCCGGATGTCTTTCTCCGACGGCGGATCGCTGCGGACCCGCCCGGCCAGGCGCACGACCCCGATCGGCAAGCTCTCGGTCAGGCGGACGCGGGAGCCGTCCGAGACGACCAGCTCGGTCGAGCCGCCGCCGATGTCCACCATCAGCAGCGGGTCGAGCCGTGAGGCGAACTCGCTGCGCACGCCCAGGTTGATCAGCCGGGCTTCCTCGTCCCCGGAAACGATCTCCACCTCGATGCCGGTGCGGCGCTTCACCGCCTCCACCAGCTCCCCGGCATTGGAGGCCTCTCGAACAGCGCAGGTCGCCACCGCCCGGACCGTCTCGGCTCCCGACCCCTGGGCGGCCCGGAGGAAGCCCTCGACCGTGGACGCGGCGGCCTCGATCGCCTCGGCGGGCAGGCGCCCCGTGGCCAGGGTCTCCTTCCCCAGGCGGACCATGGCCCGTTCCCGAGCGATGACCTCGAGAGTCCCGTCCTCTTCGACGTCGGCCACCAGGAGCTTCAAGCTGTTGGTGCCGATGTCGATGGATCCCAGCCGTTTCACGACCGCCGGATTATCGGGAACCCGGCGGGGCCCTCTCGTGAAGGCCGCCTGAAGCCGAGGTGAAGTCGTTCGTCTCGCGATGTCGCTATGATACGCCCCCGATGACGGATTGCGCCGCGCTCTGGAGGACCCGAGCCCGGGATCTCGCCGAGTGCGGGCGCTCCCTCGCCGACGGACAGCCGGGCGCCGCGCGGCGTCTTCGGGACGCGCTGGGACACATCGCGACGACCGCGTCTGCGCAGGGTCGCCGGCGCCTCGCGCGTCGCGCGCGCAGGCTCGCGCGGCGACTCTCTCGCCGCCAGCGGCTGGAGGCGACGCGGTTTCTGCTCACGCGCGCGCGGGAACGCGGCCTGCTCTCCCCGGAAGCCGCGGCGGGATTGGACGCCGGATGGGAGCCGCAATCGGCGCGTGCCGAGCGCGCGGCCGCGCGCGTGTCGCGAAAATCCCTTAGGCGCCTGCAGCGGCGACTGCTCGCCCTCGCGCGCCGCCGCGCCGAGACCTCGCCCGCGCGACTGATCGACGCCCGGGAGCGCGCCCGGGAGGCCGTCGTGTCGCCGCCGGGGCCGGCGGCCGGCACGAAGGAAGTCCTTCGGTACCGCCGGGCGGTGCGGGCGTGTGTCGATCTGGGCAGCGATCTGGCACAGGCCGGCGCCCTTGCCGAAGACGCCCGCGCGCGGCTCGAGCGCACGGCCCTCGAGTCGCTCGACCGGTGGCACGATGTCCGGCGCTTCCGCCGGCGCCTGGAGAACTCGCGCAAGAAGGCGGAGCGGCAGGGCGCGGTGATGCTGGTCTCCGAGCTCGATGTCTTCCTCGCGGTTCTGGATCGCACCGAGAAGGACGCTCGACGCCGGGCGCTGGAAGCCGCCGGGCCGCTGTCCAACGTCATCCCGCTTTCCGAGCGGACGGCCGCGGGCGGGTGAGCGCTCGAAAGAGCCGCACCGCGCCGTCTCGGGTTGGGACGCCGCGCGGGGTCCGGCGGTCAAAGAAAGCTGTCAAAAGACTTACAACTAAAGACCTGACCCCAGCCATTATTCTTCGGCGGCTGGGGCGCGCGTACCCCGACGCGCAGACGGCGCTCGAGCACCGAAGTCCGCTCGAGTTGCTGGTCGCGACGATCCTCTCGGCACAGTGTACGGACGCAAGGGTGAATCTCACGACGCCGGCGCTCTTCGCGAAGTACAAGACCGCGGCCGACTATGCCCGCGCGCCGGCCGGAGAGCTCGAGGAAATGATCCGCCCCACCGGGTTCTTCAACGCGAAGGCCCGGAGCCTGCGGCGAATGGGTGCGGTGCTGGCGGCGGAGCATGGGGGAGCGGTTCCCGACACCATGGAGCAGCTGGTGAAGATCCCCGGTGTGGGGCGCAAGACCGCCAACGTCGTGCTGGGCAACGCCTTCGGGAAAGACGAGGGCTTCGTCGTCGACACCCACGTCGGGCGGCTGGCCCGCCGCATGGGCTGGACCCGGCAGACCGATCCCGTCAAGGTCGAAAAAGAGTTGAACGAGATCGTCCCGCGAGGGCGGCGTACGGTGGCGGCGCACCGGCTGATCCTCCACGGCCGAGCGATCTGCAAGGCACGGCGGCCGCTGTGCGAACAGTGCCCGGTGTTGGATTTGTGTCCGAGGATTGGAGTCAAGGAGACGGGAATAGGGAATAGGAAATAGGGAATCGATTCCGCATTTCGACTTCCATTCCCCATTCCCCATTCCCCATTCCCGTCTTCCTGTACCATCCGCCCACATGGCATTCGTCCGCACACACCTGGGCTGGATCGAGGTCATCTGCGGAAGTATGTTCTCCGGCAAGAGCGAGGAGCTCATCCGGAGGATCCGCCGGGCGATCATCGCGAAGCAGCGCGTCCAGGCATTCAAGCCGGCGATCGATTCGCGCTACTCGGACGTGGAGATCGTCTCCCATAGCGACATGCGCCTGCCCTCGGAGGTCGTCGCCTCGAGCGCCGAGCTGATGAACAAGCTCGACCCGCGGGCCGAGGTGGTCGGCATCGACGAGGCCCACTTCTTCGACCAGGGTCTCGTCGAGGTCTGCCAGCGCATGGCCGACGGCGGCAAGCGCGTCATCGTCGCGGGCCTCGACAAGGACTACCGCGGCACGCCCTTCGAGCCCGTGCCCGCCCTGATGGCGGTCGCCGAGGACGTCACCAAGACGCTCGCCATCTGCGTGCGCTGCGGCGCCCCGGCCAACAACACGCAGCGGCTGACCGAGAGCGCCGAGCGCATCGTCGTGGGCGCCCAGGGCGTCTACGAGGCTCGCTGCCGGCGCTGCTACGAGCCGCCCGGCCCGTAGCCCGGCGGTTGGCCTCCCTGCCCGCCGCGCGCCTTCTGGAGGATTTCCGGAGCCGCGGTGGAAAACCCTGCGGATTCCCCTGTGGAAAGAGGCAAAAAAGCCAGAAATCTTGCGGGTCGGATGCACTTTGCACTTAGTCCTGTGCGATTCGGCAAACTCCTGCAGGAGCACGACTTTTCTTCTCAAGCCCGGAAGGACCCCGCGCCGCAGCGCCTCGCCGACGCGCGCGGATTCAATTTCCACACGCCCAAGCGCTTCGGATTCTTGGACTTAACGCGACCCTAACCGCCCGGGCGGTGCTCTCCGAAGACGGCCTTCAGGGCCTTCACGATCTCTCCGAGTGTCGCGCCGCGCGCGACCGCCTCGACGATCGGCGGCATCAGGTTGCCCTCGCCGCGCGCCTGCGCGGTCAGGGAATCGAGCGCGGAGCGCGCGGCCGAGGCGTCGCGGCGCGCGCGGAAGGCGGCGAGCCGAGATGTCTGATCCTTCTCGATCGACGGATCGATCTCGAAGAGCGGCGGCGCGGTCCCCGACTCTTGCTCGGTCCAGGCGTTGACGCCCACGACGAGCCGCTCGCCGTTCTCGAGCTCTCTCTGGGCACGATAGGCGGACTCCTCGATCTCGCGCTGATAGACGCCGCGCTCGATCGCCGCGACCGCGCCGCCCAGCGCGTCGATCTTCGCGATCTCCTCGCGGGCGCGCTCTGCGATCTGCGCGGTCCACGCCTCGATCACGCCCGAGCCCCCGAGCGGATCGGCGACATCCGCCACGCCGGTCTCCGCCGCCAGGACCTGCTGCGTGCGCAAGGCCAGCCGCGCGGAGCGCTCCGTGGGAAGCGCCAGGGCCTCGTCGAAGGCATTGGTGTGGAGCGACTGCGCGCCGCCCAGCACCGCGGAGAGCGCCTGGAGCGCGACGCGGACCGCGTTGACGTCGGGCTGCTGGGCCGTCAGCGTGGATCCCGCCGTCTGCGCGTGGAATCGCAGTTTCCAGGACCGGGGATCCTTCGCGCCGAAGCGCTCCCGCGCGATCTGGGCCCAGAGCATCCGCGCGGCCCGGAACTTGGCGACCTCCTCCAGGAAGTTCGAGTGCACGTTGAAGAAGAAGGAGAGCCGCGGCGCGAAGTCGTCGATGGCGAGGCCGCGCGCGAGCGCCGCCTCGACGTAGGCGATCGCGTTGGCGAGCGTGAAGGCGACCTCCTGGACCGCCGTGGCCCCCGCCTCCCGGATGTGGTACCCGGAGATCGAGATCGTGTTCCAGCGCGGGACCTCGCGGCTGCAGAACTCGAAGACGTCCGTCGTCAGCCGCAGAGAGGGGCGGGGCGGAAAGATGTAGGTCCCCCGCGCCGCGTACTCCTTCAGCAGGTCGTTCTGGATCGTGCCGGAGAGGCCCGTCCACGCCACCCCGCGCTCGCGCGCAACGGCCAGAAGCAGCGCGAGCAGGATCGGCGCCGTGGAGTTGATCGTCATCGAGATCGAGACGTCCTCGAGCGGGATGCCCTCGGTCAGGATCCGCATGTCCTCGATCGTCGCGATCGCGACCCCGGCGCGCCCGACCTCGCCGCGGGCCGCCGGGTCGTCGGAGTCGTAGCCCATCTGGGTCGGCAAATCGAAGGCCACGGACAGGCCCGTCTGCCCCTGGGAGAGCAGGTAGCGATAGCGGCGGTTGGACTCCAGGGCGGACCCGAAGCCCGCGTACTGGCGCATGGTCCACCAGCGCTCCCGGTATCCCTCTCTGGAGATCCCCCGGGAATAGGGGTACTCCCCCGGCGCCGGGGACCCATAGGAGGGTTCGATCGGGATGCCGCTGGAGGTGGCTCCCGGGGGTTCGGGGCGCCCGGAGCGCGCCTTCACGGCCATGGCGGGATTTTGGCATAGGGCTGGCCACGTCCGCCGGGGGCCGGCGGAACGTAGAATTAGGGGACCCGAGAGATAAGCCGTGAATCCTCAGTTCAGCGGCAGGCTGGAGGTGTTCGGATTCGCCGACCTGCTCCAATGGATGGAGCTGAACCGGCGATCCGGACGCATCGTCGTCACGCGCGGGCGCGACCGGCGGACGCTCGACTGGCGGGAAGGGCAAATCGTCTACGTCTCGGGGTCTTTGCCGCGGCATCGCCTGGGCGTGCACCTGCTGCGAAGCGGGGCCCTGCCGGCGGCGACCCTCTACGAGCTGCTCGCCAAGAACTTCACGACCCAGGAGAACCTGAGCCGCCTGATCCTCGAGGGGGGCTACGACAGCCTGGACGGGCTCTCCCTGCGCGTGGAGGAGCTCGCTCGACGTCTGCTCTTCGAGCTCTTCGAGTGGGAGAAGGCCCACTTCGAGTACGACCCGGGCTACCGCGTCCAGCCGATCCTCCGGATCGGGCTCTCCTTGCGCGGCCAGGCGCTCGCCTTCCAGGGCGCGAAGAAGCTCGACGACACGCACCGCTGGCGCGGACGCAAGGAGAAGGCCGAGGAGCAGCACGAGGAGCTCCCCTTCGACCCCGCCGCCGCCGCCGACCGCTGCTGGGAGGTCTTCGAGAGGGTCGGCACTCCGGTCGACCCCGAGGAGGGCCGGCGGCTCTACGAGAGCTTCCTGGAGTTCACCCACGGCGTGCGCCGCCGGGCCCATGCACCGCTGGCCATGCATCCGGTCTACGAGGACACCTCGGCGCTGCTGCTCGAGCTGCTGCGCAAGGCGCCCTTCGATCCCGAGGGCGTCGTCAGCGTCGCGGCACTCGACCCATACCTGACGCTCGATCTGCTGATCCTGGCCAACGCGCTCTCGGTCGACCGCGAGAACGCCGTCGGGACGGTTCCCCACGCCCTGGAGCGGCTCGGCTCCAAGGCGGTCTTCGTCCTGATCGACCGGCTCTCGGCGCCGGACTACCCGCGCGTGGACGAGACCGAGCCGGCGGGGCGGGTGCTGCGGCGCGCCAGCGTCGCCGCGGCCGTCGCCTCCGGGCGCTTCGCCGAGCGCTTCGGCATCGGGCGGGAGCGCGGCTACACGCTGGGCCTCCTGCATGCCCTGATCTACACGGATCTCTTCGAGGTCCTGCGCGGCATGGAGTTCCCCGCGGGCGCCTTCCGAGCCTCGGCGATCGAGATCTACCGGCTCGCGCTGGCCGAATCGCGTGCCGAGTCCTGGGGCCTGCCGCTGGACTTCGAGGCGGTGCTGGGCGACGACGGCGAGGACACCTCCGGCGCGGCGGCGCTGGTGCGTGCCGCGCGCGCCGCCCTGCCGGCCTGCGCGATCGGCGGCGTCCAGCCCGACGCGTTCGATCCGCTATGGGATCAGGACGTGACCCGCGAGGTCGCGACCCTCTTCGAGTTCCTGCGCCTGGGCCCTGTCGGCGAGAAGGTCCCGACCGGCTCCAAGGGCAAGAACAACCCCTAAACCCTTCCTCAACCCGCCTCCCGTGCGGAAATCCGTACGGGTGCTGCGGCGTTCTCCACTCCGGAGTGTGACGACCATGAAGAGATTCCTCAGCCTGCTCACGATTCTTCTTCCCGCGCTTCTCGCGGCCCAGACGCCGGATACCGTGCTGACGCCGCCTCCTCCGCCGGCGCAGTTCCGCGAAACGGTCGAGGTGCGGGTCATGAACCTCGACGTCTCGGTCACCGACGACAAGGGCGCCCCGATCACCGACCTGACCAAGGGCGACTTCCGCGTCCGCGTCGGCGGCAAGGACGTGCCCATCGACTATTTCGCGCGCGTCGAGGACGGCACGATCCACGCGCCGGATCTCACGGCCGTGTCGCCGGACCGCGTGCTCGAGGAGTACATGAAGGGCTCGGAGGCCTACGTCCCGCGCTTCTTCACGATCTACGTGGATTCCGGAAGCCTCTCGCCCAACTCTCGCAACCGCGCCGCCGACGCCCTGCGCGACTTCGTGACGCGGCTGGGCCCCTCGGACGTCGCCCGCATCGTCCTCTACGACCGCAGCCCCAAGGTCATGTCGGACTGGACCGCCAGCAAGGAGGCCCTGCTCGCCGCCATGACGAAGATCGAGGACTCCGGCGTGGGCATGTCGCGCCTGCTCGATGAGCGCCAGACCCTCCAGGAGATCGACCGGACCCGAAGCCGCAGCTCGCGCGACTCCCTGGCCCGCAGCTACGCGTTCCGGGAGCGCGAGGAGAGCACCGCGATGCTGTCGGGCGTGGCGGCGGAGCTCTCGACGCTGGCGGCCTTCCCCGGCAAGAAAGGCTTCTTCTTCGTGTCGGGCGGCTTCGACTTCCAGCCCGGCTACGCGATGTACACCTACGCCATGGGCGGCCAGACCTTGAACGCGCTCTCCGAGACCAACCTGTCCAAGGAGCTCGAGACCCTGACGCGCCGGGCCAACGCCTCGGAGATCACCTTCTACACCTTCGACGCGCGGGGCTTGAACGCCGAGGGCATCTCGGCCGCCGGAGACGATCCCCTGTCGTCCCGGCCCTCGGTCTCCTTCATCGCGCGGCAGGACAGCCAGACGGGGATGGTTCTGATGGCCCGCGAGACCGGCGGCGTCTCGACGCTGAACTCCAATGACCTGAAGCCCGCGCTCGCGAACGCCTACCGGGACGCGTCGACCTACTACTCGATCGGCGTGAACATCTCCAAGCTGGCCACGGAAGGCTTCTCGGACGTGCGCGTGGACGTCACGCGGCCGGGCGTGAACGTCGCGACCCGGCGTAGCTGGGCGCCGCGCTCCGCCGACGAGAAGGCGCGCGACGCGGCCCTGGCCGCCCTGCGCTCCAACGTCGCCTTCACCGGCTTCCCGGTGAAGCTCGCGGTGGCGCCGGCCTCGAAGGGAGAGAAGAAGCTCTACAGCGTGCCGGTGACCGTGACCTTCCCCGCGTCCTCGCTGACCTTCGTGCCGGAGGCCGGCAATGAGAAGGCGGCGGCGGACGTCTGGATCGGCGCGATCGACGATCGCGGCCGCACGAGCGAGGTCCAGCGCCAGGAGGCGGCGTTCACCCTGCCGGCCAACGCGCCCGACGACCAGGCGGTTCAATACGCCGCGACGCTGAACATGAAGAAGGGCAACTACCGGATCGTCGTCAACGTCCGCGACAAGACCACCGGCAAGACCGGCACGGGCAAGGCGGACGTGAGGGTGGACTGAGCCGGGGCACGCTCTGTCAAAGTCCGTTGTCGAATTGCTTACAACTAAAGACCTGACCCCAAAATAAGAGGCCCCGACTCTCGTCGGGGCCTTTCGATTGAAAGCGGGGGTCGAACTAGAAGCGGACCAGCGCCGTCAGGCGGTAGTTGCGCGGAGCCTGGAAGGATCCGCGGGCCGTCGCGGTGCCGTAGTTGTTGCGCGCCGTCTGGCATGAGGCCGATCCGGGCTGCGCATCGCACCATTGCGTGTTGTTGACGGTGATCTTCTCCTGCTCGTCGGTCACGTTGAAGACTTCGCCCTTCACGCCGAGCTGAACGCTCTTCCACACGTTGAAGACGGCCTCGAGCGAGAGATCCCAGCTGAAGTAGGCGTCGAGCTCGTCGCTGCCGAGCGGCTCGTAGTTGTAGGTCACGTTCGCCACGGCGGCGCCCGTGACGGGGTTCAACGCCGTTACCGCGCGGTTCTTCCTATAGTTGATGCCCGAGATGTAGTCGAAGTTCGTGCCGAACGTCAGATCCACCAGGGAGCCGATCGGAAGGACGTAGGCGCCGAACAGCTTGAAGTTGTGCGGCCGGTCATACGCGGCCAGGCCCGTCGCGTTGGGGCCTTCGACGGCCTCCCGACAGGGGATGACGCCGTTGTTGCCGATCGAGGGATCGATCGTGGTCCGGCAGTCCGACTGCAGGTAGTCGCCGAGCTGCGAAGCCGTGTTGGCGAAGTGGTTCCCCTCGGTCTCCGACCAGGTGTAGTTGGCCTGGGCGTACCAGTTGTTGGAGAAGCGCTTCTCGAAGGTCAGCTGGAGCGCCGTGTGGTCCCGCTCCGCCGGGCCGTAGTTCGTGTACTCGCGAATGAGAAGGCCGTCGGAATCGAAGGAGACGACGTCGTCGATCAGGTCGTTCCAGGTGCGGTAGATGCCCCGGATCCCGACGCCGATCGTGTTGCCGATCTGTTGGGAATAGGCGATCGTGAACTCGTCGAGATAGCTGGCGTCCAGGTTGGTGTTGGGCGTCAGGGAGCTGCCTCCCGTCTCGACGCGCCCGGAGAACACGTACTGGGTGCCGTCCCACTCGTACACGTCGTAGTTGCCCTGCTGGGGGACCTGGGCGAACGAGTCCGAGAAGCCCTGGATCAGGTACTGAGAGAAACGTCCGTAGGTTGCCGAGATGATCGACTTGCCATTCCCGGCGACATCGTAGGAACCCGCCAGCCGGGGCGAGATCGAGTCGGTGTCGACCGTCGTGTTGCCGACGTCGCTGTCGCCTTCCTGCTTCTCGTAGCGCAGGCCGACCTCGAAGAAGAGGCGCTTGCCCACCTCGAACTTGTCGCGCAGGAAGAAGGCGTAAACGTCGCCCTGGGAAGTCGACGGAGCCGGCGGATCGAAGTCGTTGCGGATGTCGTGGTCGATGGTGCGGGTGACGGGGTCGAAACCGTTCGCCTCATAGACGCGATTGTTCGGATACGCGAAGGACGCCGTCGACTCCAGCCCCTGCCAGTCGAAGCCCGCCTTGAAGCTGTGGCTGTTGCCGCCGAGCATCGTGTAGAGCGTGCCGGCCAGCAGGAACTGGTCGCGCGGGCGCTTGACGATGCCGTCGAAGGTCGCGCCGTTGTAGTAGAAGCCGTTGCTGTTGTCGTGGA
>DATBIJ010000236.1:0-8247 GCA_036557025.1 Thermoanaerobaculia bacterium
GATCACCGGGGCGCCGGTGGGTAAGGAATCGATCGGCGAGAAGGCGCGGAAGGTGTTCAAGAAGGGTAAGCCGTGAACCGTGAACCGTGAATCGAGGGCATCGATTCACGGCTTTGATTCACGATTCACGATTCACGATTCACCTCTCATGCGCCCCACCTACAGCCGCCTGACGGTCCCCCGGAAATCCGGCGACGAGGCGACGCTCGGCCTGTTGTTCCGCTTCGATCCGCTCGGGTTCGCCGAGGAAGATCGGGATCTCGTCGCGTTCTTTCGGGAGGCGGATCACGCACGCGCGGCGGGCCGGGCACTGGCGGCCTCGCGCATCCGCCATTCGATCGCCACCGAGATCCCCGAAGCGGATCCCCTCGAGTCTTACCGCGCGCTCTCGCGTCCGATCGAGGTCGGGCGCCGCTTCTGGCTCGATCCGGGCGACCCCTCCGACGCGTCGCCGCCGTCCGGGCGCATCGCCCTGCGTCTGCCGGCCTCGCGCGCCTTCGGCACCGGGGGGCACGAATCGACGCGCCTGGCGATCGCGGCGCTCGAGGACGAGGTCGAGCCCGGCTCCCGCGTGCTCGACGCCGGCACCGGCTCCGGAGTGCTCGCCCTCGCGGCCGCCGCGCTCGGCGCGGCGCGGGCGGTGGGATTCGACGTGGACGCCGAGGCGGTGTGCGTCGCTCGCGAGAACGTCAGGCGGCACGAGTTCGGGAGCCGCGTGTCTCTGATCGCGGGCGGCGTGCGCGCGCTGACCGGCAGCTTCGACGTCGTCGTCGCGAACATGCTGCCGGAGGAGCTCGCGCCGCTGCTGACGGATCTGAAGGCGCGGCTCGCGCCGCGCGGCCGGCTGATCGTCTCGGGCATCCCGGCGGCGGCGGAGAAGCTCTGCGCACGGCGTCTGCGGTCGCGGCGGCTCTCGCTTTCGGGCCGCCGCGCGGAGAACGATTGGGTGAGCCTGACGTTCGCGCGCGGCTGATCGTCGCGCCGCTCCCGGAGGCGGGCGGCCACGCCGAGATCTCGGGCGACGAGGCGGCACATGCGCGGGCGCGGCGCGTCCGCGCGGGGGACGCGGTGCTGCTGCTCGACGGGAGCGGCCGCGAGGCGCTCGCGATCGTTCGCCGAATCGGGCGCCGACTCTCGGTTGCCGTCGAGAGCGTTCGGGAGTCCGCGGATCCGCGCGAGCCGGAAATCCTGCTCGCGGCGGCGGGCCTGCGACAGGAGCGGCTCGCCTGGCTTGCGGAAAAGGCGACGGAGCTGGGCGTCACCCGCTTCGTCGTGGCGGCCACCGACCGCGCGCAGTCGTTCCGTTCCGACCCCGCACGCACGAGCCGGCTCGAACGGGTCGTGCGGGCGGCCGCCAAGCAGGCGCAGCGCGGGCGCTGGCCCTCCGTCGAGGGCCGGACCTTGCGCGAGATCCTCTCCGGGGCGCCTGCTGTCGCGCTGCTGCTCGACGACGCCGGAGAGCCCTTCCCGGCGAGCCTGCCCCTGGCGCCCGCCGCGATCGCGGTCGGACCCGAGGGGGGCTGGACCGGCGAAGAGCGGCTGCTGGCCAGAGAGCTGGGCTGGCGTCTGATCCGGCTGCCCGCGGGAAAGCTGCGTGCCGAGACCGCGGCCGTCGTGGCCCTCGCGCTCCTGCGGGCGGCGCGCTCTAACGGCTGACGGGACGGAACTTAGCGGCGGCTCCGGTCGCCGAGACCCGGCCGTTGGGACAGGCCCTCGGGGAGCGGCGCGGCTTCCATTCCCCCGGGAAGGGGCGTACATTATTCGGTCACGGAGCTAAATCCATGCATATCAACGATCTCTTGAAGATCGCGGTCGAGAGGAAAGCGTCCGACCTTCACCTGAAGGTCTCGGCGTTCCCGATCATTCGCGTCGACGGGACGCTGATCCCTCTGACCGACCTGCGCCGGCTCATGCAAGAGGACACCATCGCGATGGCGTTCTCCATCATGTCCGCGCGGCAGAAGGAGAAGTTCAAGAACGATCTCGAGATCGACATCGCCTACTCGGTCCCGAACCTGGGACGGTTCCGCTGCAACATCTTCCAGCAGCGCGGCACGGTCGGCCTGGTCCTGCGCGTCATCCCGGCCCGAATCCTGACGATCCGGGAGCTGCTGCTCCCGCCGGCGCTGGAGCGGATCTGCCAGGAGCAGCGGGGACTGGTGCTCTGCACGGGGACGACCGGCTCGGGCAAGTCGACCTCGCTCGCCGCGATGATCGACCACATCAACAGCACCCGCAACGAGCACGTCATCACGATCGAGGACCCGATCGAGTTCCTCCACCGGGACAAGAAATCGATCATCAACCAGCGCGAGGTCGAGGTCGACACGAAGGGCTTCGCCCCGGCGCTGCGCTCCGCCCTCCGCCAGGACCCGGACGTCATTCTGGTCGGCGAAATGCGCGACTACGAGACGATCGAGACCGCCCTGACGGCGGCGGAGACGGGCCACCTGGTGTTCTCGACGCTCCACACCCTCGATGCCACGGAGACGATCACCGCATCATCTCGGTCTTCCCGCCGCACCAGCAGAAGCAGATCCGGCTGCAGCTGGGCGCGGTGCTCAAGGGCGTCATCTCCCTGCGCCTGATGCCGCGCGCCGACGGGCTGGGCCGGGTCCCGGCCGCCGAGGTGCTGATCAAGACGCAATACGTGCGGGAGTGCATCGAGAACAAGGAAAAGACGAAGTACATCGAGGAAGCGATCCAGGCGGGAACCTCGCAGTACGGGATGCAGACCTTCGACCAGTCGCTCTACGGCCTGTACAAGTCGGGTCTGATCTCGCTCGAGGAAGCCCTCAAGCGCGCCACCAACCCCAACGAGTTCAAGCTGAAGATCCAGGGCATCCAGTCGACCTCCGACGTCGCGCAGGAGGAGATGGACGCCGAGCTGGAAGCTCCGACCGACTTCAACCCGATGGGGGAGGAGTCGCCGTTCGACTTCAGCAACCAGACGCCCCAGCGGGGAGCGCGGTAGCCGGAAGCGAGGCGTCCTCCGACGGCCTCCTTCCGGCGCCCCCGACCGCCCCGACAGTCCGACTCCTCCGCCGAGGCCTACACCCGAGGCCTGCGCCTGCTCCAGGTCCGCTCGCGCGGGAGCGCGGAGCTCGCCCGCTCACTGCGCGAGAAGGGCTTCTCGACGGACGCGGCCCGCGGGGCCGTGGAGCGGCTGGAGCGGGAGGGGTGGCTCGACGATGTCGCCGCCGCCCGTTCGCTGGTGCGCCAGCGCGCGGCCCGATATGGACGGGAGCGCATCGCGCGAGAGCTCTCGGTGCGCGGGTTCGAGGCGGCGGTCGCGCGCGAGGCGCTCGACGCGGAGCTGCCGGAGAAGGAAGAGATCGCGCTCTCGCGGGCGTTTGCCAGGCTCTGGCGCGAGAACGCCGGCCGGCCGAAGCCGGAGCGTTCGCGGCGCGTGCGACAGGCCTTGATGCGGCGCGGCTTCGCCGCGGACGCGGTTTCTGCGATGATCCGGGGTTCCCATGATGACACCCAATGAGGTTCGTGAGCGTTTTCTGAAGTACTTCGAGGATCGGGGGCACCGCCGCGTTCCCTCCTCGTCGCTCATCCCGGCCGGGGATCCGACCCTGCTCTTCACCAACGCCGGGATGAACCAGTTCAAGGACGTTTTCACCGGCCGCGAGGCCCGCGACTACAAGCGTGCGACCACGGCGCAGAAGTCCGTCCGCGCCGGCGGCAAGCACAACGACCTGGACAACGTCGGCTACACGGGCCGCCACCACACGTTCTTCGAGATGCTGGGCAACTTTTCGTTCGGGGATTACTTCAAGGACGAGGCGATCCGCTTCGCCTGGGAGCTGGTGACCGACCCGAAGGTCGGCTACGGACTGGAGCCCGAGCGTCTCTGGGCGACGGTCTACACCGACGACGACGAGGCCGCGGGGCTCTGGGAACGCCACCTGCCCAAGTCGCGCATCCTGCGCTTCGGCGAGAAGGACAACTTCTGGGCGATGGGCGACACGGGTCCCTGCGGCCCCTGCTCGGAGATGCACTACTACCGCGGCGAGGATCTCGCGGGCAACGTCCCCGAGCGGGTCAACGGGCCGGGCGACGACACGCTCGAGATCTGGAATCTCGTGTTCATGCAGTTCGAGCGCGACGCCTCGGGGACCATGACGCCCCTGCCGAAGCCGTCGGTCGACACCGGCGCGGGCCTCGAGCGGATCGCCGCGATCATGGCGGGGGTCAACAACAACTTCGACACCGAGCTGTTTCGCCCGATCATCGCCTCGATCGAGAAGATCTCCGGACGCTCGTACATCGGCGGGATGGCGGAAGCCGACGCGCCGTTTCGGGTCATCGCGGACCATGCCCGGGCCGTGTCGATGCTGATGGCGGACGGGGTGCTGCCCTCGAGCGACGGACGTGGCTACGTCCTGCGCCGGATCATCCGGCGCGCGATGCGTTACGCGCGGCAGCTCGGCATCGAGGAGCCGATCGTCAGCCGCCTGGCGAAGGACGTGATCTTGGGGTTCCAGGGCGTGTACTTCTCACGGGAGGAGGCCCCTCTCGCGGTCGAGCGCGTCGTCACCCCCCTTCGGGCGGAGGAGGAGCGCTTCGCCCGCACACTCTCGATGGGGATCGACCTCGTGGGCGCGGAGATCGAGCGGCTGCGCCGATCCGGCGAGCGGACGCTTCCGGGGAGCACGCTCTTTCGGCTCTACGACACCCACGGAATTCCGGTCGACGTGATCGGCGAGATCGCACAGGACGAGGGGCTCGCGGTCGACCGCGAGGGCTTCGAGCGGGCCATGGAGGAACAACGGGCGCGCTCGCGGTCCTCGGCGAAGTTCGACGCGGCCGACGTCTCCGTCTACGGCACCCTGGGGCTTCCGGCGGGCCACTCCCAGTTCCGCGGCTATCCCGAGCAGGACTTCGTCCACATCGACGCCGCCCGCGTCGTCGGCCTCGTGGGGGCCGACGGCAAGCCCGCGACGAGGATCGCCGCCGGCGAGACCGGGGAGGCCGTCGCCGACAAGACCGTCTTCTACCCCGAAGGCGGCGGCCAGGTGGCCGACACCGGGACCTGGACCTGGCCGGGCGGGGAGGCACAGGTCGAGCACGTGCACAAGCCCGTGCCCGATCTGATCGCGCACCGACTGAAGGTCACGAAGGGTGAGCTGGCGCTCGGCACGGTCGTGACGATGGACGTCCCGGAGTGGACCCGCCGCCGCACGCAGGCCAACCACACCGGCACGCACCTGCTCCATGCGGCTCTGCGGAAAGTCCTCGGACACACGGCCCGACAGATGGGGTCGCTCGTCGCCCCGGATCGGCTGCGGTTCGATTACGCCGCCACGTCCGCGACCACCCCGGAGCAGATCCGGAAGATCGAGGATCTCGTCAACGAAGAGGTCCTGCGCGACAAGGAGGTCTCCAAGAGCATCCTTCCGATGGAGGAAGCGAAGCGGCGCGGCGCCGACATGTTCTTCTGGGACAAGTACTCCGACAACGTCCGGGTCGTCGAGGTGCCGGGCTTCTCGACCGAGCTGTGCGGCGGCTGCCACGTCCCCCGGACCGGGGAGATCGGCGGCTTCAAGATCGTGTCCGACAAGGGTCTCGCCGCCGGCGTGCGTCGTTTGGAGGCCGTCACCTCGCTGGGGACCGTCGAGCGGCTGCGTCACGACGAGGAGGTCTTGAGCGCGCTGGAAGCCGCCGCACAGGCGTCCCGCGAGGGGCTTCTCGAGCGCTTCAAAGAGCGGGAGGAGAGGGTCAAATCCCTCGAGCGCGAGGTCGCGGCTCTGAAGCTCAAGCTCGCTTCCGGGGACAGCGGCGGCGCCTCGAGTCAGACCGTCGAGGTCGACGGCGTGCGACTGGTCACGCGGATCGCCGAGGGCCTCTCGATTCCGGAGCTGCGGAGCCTGTCGGACTCGCTGCGCGCCCGACTCTCGAGCGGAGTGGTGGTCGTGGGCACCTCCGGGGAGGGCAAGACCGCCGTCGTGGCGGCCGTGACCCCCGACCTGAGGGAGCGCCTGCCGGCATCCTCGATCGCCCAGAGAATCGGCAAAGCCCTGGGCGGCAGCGGCGGCGGCACGGCCGACCTGGCCCAGGCCGGGGGAAAGAACGCCGAGCTGCTGCCCGCGGCGATCCGCGAGGCGGAGGCGGCGGTCCGGGAGATGCTCCAGAGGTAGTCGGCCGTACCCTCTGAGTCTGCTACACTTAACAGTCCGACAATCCTCATGCGGAAGAGAGCCAAGGCGCTCGTCGCGCTCGGGAGCCTCGTCTCCCTGCTGGCAGCGGTGCCTGCACAGGGCAAGGTGCGCCTCGTCGTCAAAGACGGCAAGAAGATCATCTACAACGACGGCGTCGGCGAGCCGGGCGCATCGCGGATGAGCGATGGTTGGCTGGTCGCGCGGATGGATCGGCCCTCCGAGTACGACGGCTTGATCGCCGAGGCCTCCGCCCGCCACCAGCTCGACGCCCGCCTGGTGAAGTCGGTGATGCTGGTGGAGTCCAACTTCAACGCCGGAGCGGTTTCGCGCAAGGGCGCTCGCGGGTTGATGCAGCTGATGCCCGGCACCGCCCGCGAGTACCAGGTCGAGGACGCCCACGACCCGGAGCAGAACGTGCGCGGCGGCGTGGCCTACCTCTCCGATCTGCTGGCGATCTTCGGCGGCGACCTGGTGAAGTCGCTCGCGGCCTACAACGCCGGCGAGAACGCGGTGATCCGATACGGCGGCGTGCCGCCCTACAGCGAGACGCGCCGCTACGTGCAGAAGACGCTGACCGCCTACTACGGGAAAGACACGCTCGGCGGCGGGGTCTTCCGCACCTCGGCGCCGGGCGCCGCTCCGGCGCGCGCGGTCCGCGTGCAGCGGGACGACAGGAACCGGGTCGTGCTGACGACGGGCGCCGAGACGCCGCGCGGCAAGTAGGAAGCGAGAGCACGAGGATGGTCGCGCGATCCGCCGGTGATCTTCCCCCGGTCGACCAGGGGCTCTTCCTCGTTCATCTCGCGAAGTCGCGCAAGCTCGCCGCGGAGGGCCAGTACGAGGCCGCGCGCCGGGAGATCGAAGGCGCCGAGTTCCTGCGCCCCCACGACGAGGACGTGCTGAACCTGATCTCGGTGATCGAGTACAAGCGCGGCCGCTTTCTCGAGGCGGCGAGCGCCGCGCGGGAGCTTCTGCAGGGCAACCCGGGCTCGGCGATCCTGCACGCCAACCTCGGGCTGATCCTGCTGAAGGCGGGCGCTCTCGACGAAGCGGAGCACGAGCTGCGGCGCGCGGTCGAGCTGCAGCCTGACCATGCCCGCAGCCATCTCTACCTGGGTTTGCTCTACCGAAACCGCGGCAAGCTCGGCCTGGCGCTGGAGCACCTGCGCTTCGCGGGGGCGCGGAAAGCCGTGGAGGAGATCGAGTCGACGCTTCGCCGCGCGAGCCGCACCGATGTGCCCACGCTCACGGCCACCGCCCGCGCGCCGGTGCCCGTGCCGGCTCCGGCTCCTCCGCAAGCCGCCGCGCCGCCCCCACCGGCGCCTCCCGCGCCGGTGCCCGTGCCGAGCGTCCCGCCGACCCCGGTGCTGGCCGACGAGCGCCGGACGCTCGAGGGGCCTTCCGCGCGCGAGACGCCGCCCCCGTCGTTCTGGATGCCGATGACTCCGGCGGCGGAGACCGGGCCCGCCCCGATCGAATCGCCGATCGAGGAGGCGCTTCCCCTGGAGGCACCGTTCGTCGTCGAGGAGTCCTCACCGGCGCCGGCGTCCCCGACCTCGGTCACGGCCCCGACGCCGGCCGTTGCGGCCCCCACGACCCAGCCGCCCGTGGCCCCGCCGGCCCCCGCCGCCGCCAAACCGGCGCCCCCGCGTCCCGCCGGCGCCACCCGCCCCCTCTTCGAGGTTCGCGAGGACGGCGGTCTGGAGGTCTCTTCCCGCGGCGTGGTCTTCGTTCGCAAGGGATCGGTGGTCTGGTACAGCGGCAAGATCCGGTTCGCCTCGGAGCCCGCCTTCCGCGGGACCTCGCTGGATCGCATCCTCCGCGCCAACGGCAAGGGCCAGCTGTTCATCTCGGACATCGGCCGCCGGGCGATTCGGCGCGACCTCGAGGCCGAGGCGCTGTTTTTGGAAGGCAGCCGCCTGCTCGCCCTCGATGAAGGCCTCTCGTTTCGTCTCGAGCCGATCCACGACTTCCGGCGCAACCGCCGGCTGGACGTGCTGAAGATCCAGGGCAAGGGGAGTGTGGTGCTCTCCGTCGGCGGGCCGCTGCTCGACCACGCCGTGTCGGGGGAGCTTCCCCT
>DATBIJ010000237.1:0-6349 GCA_036557025.1 Thermoanaerobaculia bacterium
ACCAGGCGGAGAACGCGCAGGTGTATCTGACCAAGGCGATCGAGATCGCCCCGACCGACGGGGACCTCTACTACTTCCGCGGCCTCGCGGCGATGCAGGGCAAGAAGAACGAGGCGGCCTGCGGCGACCTGAAGAAGTTCCTGGAGCTCTCGCCCGGCTCCACCGACGCGAAGGAAGCCCGCGAGCTCGTGCAAGCCCTGAAGTGCAAGTGAGGCTCCGCGCCGGTGCGATCCTCGCGGTCGCGGCGGCGCTGTCCGCGGGGGCCTGTGGACGGGGGGAGAAGCCGGCGGGGGGATCGTCGGCCGCGGCTCCGGCCGCGCCCGCGGCGAGTCCCGGCGGGCCCGCGCCCGACGTCCTGCTGGTCACCATCGACACCTGGCGCTTCGATGCCGCCGGCTTCGCGGGCGCGACCGACGTCAAGACGCCCAACCTCGACGCGCTCGCCTCGGAGGGCGTCGTCTTCGAGCGGTGTCATGGCTCCAACGTCGTCACGCTGCCGTCGCACACGAACATCCTCACGGGCCTCTTTCCCACGCGCCATGGCGTGCGCGAGAACCTCGGCTTCCGGCTCGATCCGAAGATCCCGACGCTCGGGACGCTCTTCCGGGACAAGGGCTACGCGACCGGCGCCTTCGTGGGGGCGTTTCCGCTGGACTCGCGCTTCGGCCTGGATCGGGGCTTCGACGTCTACGACGACCGTTTCCCCGCGGGCAGCTCCCCGTACGACTTCGAGATGCGCGAGCGCCCGGCCGATCAGGTCGTCGCGGCGGCCCTGGACTGGTTCGGCAAGTCGGCGGGCAAGCCGCGCTTCCTGTGGGTGCACGTCTACGACCCGCACGCGCCGTACCGTCCGCCGGCGCCGTATGCCGAGGAGTATCGGGGGCGGCTCTACCATGGGGAGGTCGCGTGGACCGACTCGGCGCTCGCGCCGCTGTTCGCCGCGTTCCGCTCCGCCGGCGCGGGCCGCGCGATCGTCGCGGTCACGGCGGACCACGGCGAGGCGCTGGGCGACCACGGGGAGCTGACGCACGGCCTCTTCGCCTACGAGGCGACGCTGCGGGTGCCGCTGGTGTTCTGGGCGCCGGGGAGGCTTCCCGCCGGCCGGCGCGCCGAGCCCGCCCGCCACGTGGACATCGCGCCGACCCTGCTCGCGCTCGCGGGCCTCCCCGAGCCTTCCGGGCTCTCGGGGAGCTCGCTGCTCTCGGCCGGAGGAGCCCGGCCAAACTACTTCGAGGCGATGTCCGCGAACCTGAACCGCGGATGGGCGCCGCTGACCGGGATGCTCGAGGGCTCGCAGAAGTTCATCGATCTGCCGCTTCCCGAGCTCTACGACATCGGGAAGGATCCCGGCGAGAAGGCGAACCTCTTCGCCGCCGAGCGCGAGACCGCGGCACGGCTCAAGCGGGCGATCCCCACGGACGCCGCGCGGATCACCGCGCGCACCGCCGACAGCGAGGAGGCCAAGCGCCTGCTGGCGCTGGGATACCTCTCGGGCTTTGCCCCCCGGAAGGATCGCTACGAACCCGGAGACGATCCGAAGAACCTCGTCGGCGTCGACACCAAGATCCACAACGTCGTCGAGCTCTACCAGCGAGGCAAGCCGGCCGAGGCCGCGAAGCTGGCGCGCGAGATCGTCGCCGAGCGGCCGCAGATGCCGGTCGGCTGGGAGTTCCTGGCGTTCATCCTGCAGAACATGGGGCGCGATTCCGAGGCCGCGGCGGCCCTGCGCGAGGCAATCCGACGCGGAGTGGCGACCGAGCCGATGCGCGTCCGTCTCGCGCTGCTGCTCTCGGGCCACGGCCAGGCCGCCGAGGCCCTGAAGATCCTGACGCCGCTCACCGCGAGTCCGGAGCGGGAGACGCAGCAGGCGCGCGGGATCGCGCTGGCGGACTCGGGCCGCAGCGACGAAGCGCTCGCCGTATTCGACGCGATCCTCAAAGAGGACCCCGGCGATGCGGAGGCCTGGCAGAACCGCGGCATCGCCCTGTTGAAGCGCGGCGACGTCCAGGGGGCGATCGGGAGCCTCGATCGAGCGCTCGCGGCCAATCCCTCGCTGCCGCGGGCATTGAACGCGCGCGGCGTCGCCTTGGCGCAAAGCGGCGATCCTGCCGGCGCGATCTCCTCCTGGGAGCGTGCGGCCGCGCTCGACGCCCGCCAGTACGACGCGCTGTTCAACATGGGGATCGTGGCGGGCCGGATCGGTCGCCTGGACATCGCGCGGTCGGCGCTCTCGCGCTTCGTCGAGACGGCGCCGCCGTCCGCCTATGGCAAAGACATCGCGGCGGCGCGGCAGATGCTCGCGAGGATGCCGTAACGTGCCACGGGATTCGGGACTCGGGACTCGGGACTCGAGAACGAAGAGGCACCGAAGGCCGCTCGTCACCCTCGCGCTGCTCTTGCTCGTCGCGGCCTGCCGCAAGAGCGATCCGCCGTCGATTCTCTTGATCTCCATCGACACCCTGCGCAGCGACCGGCTGCCGGCCTACGGCTACTCCAAGGGGCAGACGCCGGCCATCGACGCGCTGCGCAAGGACGCCGTCCTGTATCGGAGCGCGTGGTCCGCCGTCCCGCTCACGCTGCCGTCCCACGCGACCGTGTTCTCCGGCCTGCTGCCGCCGCGACACGGCATCCGCGACAACCTCGGCTTCTTCTGGAAGGGTGGCGTGACGACGCTCGCGGAAGCACTCGCGGCGCGCGGCTGGTCGACGGGAGCGGCGGTCTCCTCGGACGTCCTCGCCAAGGGCACCGGTATCGAGCGAGGCTTCTCCTTCTTCGACGATGCCCTCCCGTCGCCGCAGGCGGCGGAGCGCGCGGGGGCCTCGACCGCGGAGGCGATGACCGGCTGGCTCGAGAAGTCCGGGAGCGCTCCCACGCTCGCCTTCGCCCACCTCTTCGAGCCGCACACGCCCTATCAGCCGCCAGAGCCCTGGAAGTCGAAGCTTGCCGATCCGTACGACGGCGAGATCGCGGCGGCGGACGCGGTGGTGGGCGGGCTGATCGCGGCCTGGAAGGCTCGCGGCCTCTATGAGGACTCTCTGATCGTGCTCTTCTCGGACCACGGGGAGGGTCTGGGCGATCACGGTGAGGCGGAGCACGGCGTGTTTCTCTACCGCGAGGCGATCCAGGTCCCGCTGCTGGTCAAGTACCCGCGCCAGTCGGGGGCGGGGGAATCCGTCGACGCGCCGGTGGGGCTCGTCGATCTGCTCCCGACGGTCCTGCGGGAGGCGAAGGTTTCCGCGATCGCGGGCATCGACGGCGTCGCCCTGCCGCGGCCGGGCGAGACGCCGGCGGCCGGCCGCCTGCTCTACGCCGAGACCTTGTATCCGCGCCTGCGGCTGGGATGGTCGGACCTGGCATCTCTCTTCGACGGCCGCTTCCACTACATCGAGGCGCCGCGCCCGGAGCTCTACGATGTCGCGGGGGACCCCGGCGAGCGGCGGGATCTCTCCGCGAGCCTTCCGCCGGCGTTTCGCACCCTGCGCCTGGCGCTCTCGAAGATGCCGCGCGGGTACGAACCGCCCGCCGAGGCGGACCCCGAGCGGGCGCGCAAGCTCACGGCGCTGGGCTACCTGACGGCGACGTCGCCCGACGCCGCGAAACAGGATCTGCCCGACCCCAAGGATGTGATCGCGCTGCTCTCCGGCCAGCCGGACCTTTCGCCGCTGATCGCGGCCGGAGACGACGCCGGCCTCGTGCGCGCCGCGCGCGCGACGGTCGAGAAGTTGCCCGCGGCGATCGACGCATGGCGCGTGCTCGCCGATGCGCTCGCCCGCCAGGGCAAGAGCCGCGAGGCCATCGCCGCGCTCGAACAGGGCCTCCGCGCCTCCGCCCGCACGGCCTTGCCCTCGCAGCGGCTCGGCGCGATGGAACGGCTCGCGATCCTCCTCGTTCAGGAGGGGCGGGACGCCGAAGCCGTCGCTCTCGGCGACGCCTCGCGGTTCGCGGATCCGGAAGCGCTGACCGCGCTGGGGGTCGCGCGGGCGCGCGGGGGCGACCTCGCGGGGGCGCGCCGCGAGCTGGAGGCGGCCCTCGCCGCCGAGCCGGCGCACGCCGAGGCGTCGTACCAGCTCGGCCGCGTGCTGATCGCCACCGGCGATCCCGCGGGCGCGGCCGTGCGGCTGGAGGCGGCCGTCGCCGCGGCGCCGACCCTCGCGATCGCCTGGTCGGAGCTGGGGCAGGCGCGGGCGCGGGCGGGGGAGATCGACAAGGCGATCGCCGCCTGGAAGCGCGCGGTCGAGCTGGACTCCCGGCAATACGAGTCGCTTTACAACCTGGCGATCGCCTCGGGAAGAATGGGGGACATGGCGACCGCGCGCTCGGCCCTCCGGCGGTTCCTCGACTCGGCGCCCGCCCCGCGTTTCGGCAGGGAGCGGCGTGAGGCAGAGCGCCTGCTCGCCCAGATGGGGGGCGCGTGATCCGGCGCCGGGCGGCGACGGCGGCCGCGGCCCTCGCCGGCCTGATGACGCTCTGTGCCTGTCGCGGCGGAACGCAGCGGCTCTCGTTTCCCAAGGCGTCCGTCATCGTGATCTCGGTCGACACGCTGCGCGCCGACCGGCTGCCGGCCTACGGCTACGCGAAGGTGCAGACCCCGGCGATCGACGCCTTCCGAAAGGACGCGATCCTCTTCGAGAACGCGTACTCCCACGTGCCGTTGACGCTGCCCTCGCATGCCTCGCTCTTCACCGGGCTGCTGCCGCCCCAGAACGGCGTGCGCGACAACCTGGGCTACAAGCTGGCGGAAGGCTCCGAGACGATGGCCGCCTTCTTCGGCAAGGCGGGCTATGCGACCGGCGGCGCGATCTCGAGCCTCGTGCTCTCGGGCAGCACCGGGATCGGGCGGGGCTTCTCGCAGTGGGAGGACGACGTCGAGCCGACCTCGATGAACCAGACGCTGGGACGCGTCCAGCGCGACGGCGCGATCACGGCACAGAGGCTGACGGAGTGGCTGAAGGGGCAGCCCCGAGAGAAGCCCGTCTTCGCCTTCCTCCATCTCTTCGAGCCCCACTCTCCCTGGGACCCGCCGGAGCCCTTCCGCAGCCGCTATCCGGATCACTACGACGGCGAGGTGGCGCGCGCGGACGAGATCGTCGGCGGCTTTCTCGCGACGCTCAAGGAGCGCGGCCTCTACGACGACGCGATCGTCGTCTTTCTCTCCGACCACGGCGAGGGCCTGCGGGACCATGGCGAGGAGGAGCACGGCGTGCTGCTCTACCGCGAGGCGATCCACGTCCCGCTGATCGTCAAGCTCCCCGGAGCCCGCCGGGGCGGCGCGACCGTGTCCTCGACGGCGGCGCTGACGGACCTCTTCCCGACGCTCGCGCGCCTCGCCGGGCTCGAGCCGCCGGCCAACCTCTCGGGACGGGACCTCGCCGGCGCCATCGACGGCCGGCCGGGGGAGGCGCGGCGGATCTACAGCGAGACGTTCTATCCGCGTCTGCACCTGGGATGGAGCGACCTCGCCTCGCTCGTCGACGAGCGCTGGCACTACATCCACGGCCCGCGCGCGGAGCTCTACGACGTCCCGTCCGACCCGCGGGAAAAGAAGGACCTCGCGGCGAGCCTTCCGCCGGCGTTTCGCGGGATGCGCGCGGAGCTCGAGCGCATGCCGCGGCCGCTGCAGCCCCCGGGCCAGTCCGACCCCGAGCAGGTCGCGAAGCTCGCCGCGCTGGGCTACATCGGCGGGCAGGCGCCGGAGCTCGACGCGAAGGACCTGCCCAACCCCGTCGACCGCATCGACGCCGTCGATCAGTTGAAGTCCGGCTTCGGGCATCTGCAGAAGAAGGAGTACCAGCCGGCGGCGGTCGCCTTCCGGGCGCTCCTGAAGGACAACCCGGGGATGACGGACGTCTGGCAGCTGCTCGCGCAGTGCGAGATCGAGCTGGGCGACCAGGAGGCCGCGGGCAAGGCCCTTCACGAAGCGGCGCGGCTCTCGCCCGGCAACCCGCAGGTCTTGCTCGCGCTCTCGGAGTACTTCATCGAGATCGGCAAGTTCAAGGAAGCCCGCGAGCACGCCGAGCTCGCCCGCGACGGCGGCGCCGCCAACGCCCACCTGCACCTGGCGCGCATCGCGGTGGCGCAGGGAGACCTGGCGACCGGCGAGACCGAGGCGCTGGCCGCCCTGAAGGAGTACCCGACGCGGCGGCTGCCGCACCTGATCCTCGGCCGCATCGCGCGCGACCGGAAGGACTACGCCAAGGCCCTGTCCCACCTGGACACGGCGCGACGTCTGGGAAACCAGGCGGGGCAGCCCCCGCTCTACAACCTGAACTACCTGCGCGGCGACGTGCTCGCGCGCCTGGACCGGGAGGTCGAGGCGGAGCAGGCGTTCCGGGAGGAGATTCGAGCCTTC